>CABRGI010000140.1 GCA_902470455.1 uncultured Parvimonas sp. | reverse complement strand
AGATATAATTTTAAATTATCCATTTCCAAATACATTAGTTTTAAAAGAAATGAGTGGACAAAATATTTTAGACTATTTAACACAGCTTTCAACTTATTGGATAGTTAAAGATAATAAAATTGATATTAATCCTAAGTTTTTATATCCAAAAAGAGAGATGTATAATTACGATATGCTTGATGGAATAGAATATACAATGAATATTTCAAAAAGTGGAAAAAATTTCTTAACAGATGTAAAAGTAGATGGAGAAGATTTGATTTTAGATAAAAAATATAAACTTGTATTAAATAATTATAGGGCTACTGGAGGAGGAAACTTTTCGTATTTTCCAGAGCTTAAAACTCTTAAAGAAGATACTAGAGATATTGCCGAAGTTTTAATTGATTATGTAAAAGAAAATAATTATATTGAAATTGAGGATAAGAATAATATAAAATTAAAAATCGTAGAGTAGAATTAAAGACTATTGCAATTGATGTAATAGTCTTTTTATGTTAAAAATAGGCATAAAAAAAGATACATTTAAATAAAAATATATCTTTTAAAAGTAAGCTATTTTATTTCCAAATAAACAGGGCAGTGGTCGCTTCCTAAAATACTTTGATGAATTTGTGCATCAACAAGTCTATCGTCCATATCTTTTGAAGTTAAGAAATAGTCAATTCTCCAACCTGTATTTCTTTCTCTTGATTTTCCAAAATAACTCCACCAACTATATTCATTTTCTTTATCAGGGTAGAAATATCTAAAAGTGTCTGTAAAACCGCTATCTAAAAGAATGGACATCTTTTCTCTTTCTTCATCCGTAAATCCTGCATTTTTTCTATTTGTCTTCGGATTTTTTAAGTCAATTTCTTTATGAGCAACATTTAAGTCGCCACAAACTATTACTGATTTTGTTTTATTTAAATCAAGTAAGTAATTTCTAAAAGCATCTTCCCAAACCATTCTATAGTCAAGTCTTAAAAGTTCTTGTTTTGAGTTTGGTGTATAACAAGTTACTAAGAAGAAATCGTCATATTCTAAAGTTATAAGTCTTCCTTCGTTGTCATGTTCTTCCATTCCCATTCCATATTTTACACTCAAAGGTTTAAATTTTGTAAAAATAGCAGTTCCGCTATATCCCTTTCTTTGTGCATAATTATAAAAAGTTTCATAGCCTTCAAGTTCTAAATCAAGTTGACCTTCACTCATCTTAATTTCTTGTAAACAGAAAAAATCTGCATTAATTTCATTAAAATAATCTAAAAATCCTTTTTTGATACAAGCTCTAAGTCCGTTTACATTCCAAGAAATAAATCTCATTTAATCACCTCATATTATTTTTTAATCATACTAATTAATTATACCATAATTTTTAAGTTACAAACATCTATTTTAAATTTTGCTTTAGTTTGAAACTGTTGAAATAAAATACCTTTTGATGTAAAATATAGTAGAATATATATTTAGGGGGACTTTATGATAGATTACAAAAAAGTTTATGAAGAATGGTTAAATAATGAGTTTTTTGATGAAAATACAAGAAAAGATTTACTTTCAATAAAAGATAATGAAGAAGAAATTAAAGATAGATTTTATAAAGTTTTAGAATTTGGTACAGCAGGGCTTCGTGGAAAACTAGGTGCCGGAACAAATAGAATGAATAAATATATGGTTTCAAAGGCTGCACAAGCTCTTGCAAATACTATTATTGATTATGGACAAGAGGCTATTGAAAGAGGAGTTGCCTTAAGTTATGATGTAAGATATGGCTCTAAAGAATTTGCAGAACTTACTTGTTCAATAATGGCTGGAAATGGAATTAAATCATATATATATAAGGGAATTAGACCTACTCCAATGTGTTCTTATGCTATTAGAAAATTAAATTGTATAGCCGGAGTAATGGTTACTGCAAGTCATAATCCTCAGGCATATAATGGATATAAAGCATATTGGAAAGAGGGATCACAAATTCTTGATGATATAGCAAATCAAATTTCAGCTCATATGGATAAAATTGAAAAGTTTGAAGATGTTAAATTAATTCCTTTTGAAGATGCTATAAAGAGTGGAATTGCTAAATATATTGATGATTCAGTAGATGAAGATTACAAAAAAGAAGTTTTAAATTTAACTATAAATGATGAAAATATAGATAAAGATATTAAAGTGGTTTATACGCCTCTAAATGGTGTTGGAAATTTACCTGTTAGAGAAGTTTTAAAAAGAAGAGGATTTGAAAATATTTTTGTTGTAAAAGAACAAGAATTACCTGATCCTGAATTTACTACTGTTGGATATCCTAATCCTGAAGTTCCTAAAGCCTTTATTTATTCTGAAAAATTAGGTAAAGAAGTTGGAGCTGATATTTTAATTGCAACAGATCCTGATTGTGATAGAGTTGCTCTTGAAGTAAAAGATAAAAATGGAGAATATGTATTTTTAAATGGTAACAGAATAGGAGCTCTATTATCATATTACATTTTCTCACAAAGACATGCACTTAATAATTTACCTGAAAATCCTGTTTTAGTAAAATCTATTGTAACAGGAGATTTATCAAGAACAATAGCTAAAAAATATGGAATAGAAACAGTTGAAACATTAACAGGTTTTAAAAATATTTGTGGTAAGACAAATGAATATGATGTAACTAAAGAAAAAAATTATGTTTTCGGATATGAAGAAAGCATAGGTTTTTGCTACGGAACATTTGTAAGAGATAAAGACGCTGTCGGAGCTTCAATGATGGTTGTAGAAATGGCAGCATACTATAAAAAACAAGGAAAGAGTTTATTAGATGTTTTAAATGATATATATGAAGAATTTGGATATTATAATGAAAGACAAATTTCTCTTGAACTTGAAGGAATTGAAGGGCAACAAAGAATTGGAAGAATGATGGAAGACTTTAGAGAAAATCCTATTAAAGAAATTGGAAATATTTCTTTGAAAGAAATTATTGATTTTAAAGATGGATATTTAGATTTTCCAAAACAAAATTGTCTAAAATACTATTTAAAGGATGGTTCTTGGTATGCTTTAAGACCGTCAGGAACAGAACCTAAGATTAAACTATATATTTATACAATAGGAAAAACTGAACAAGAAAGTATTGATAAATTAGATTTAATTGAAAAAGCTTGTAGAGAAAAAATGAATAATGTAAAATAAATTAAAAGGTATGAATATTCATACCTTTTTTTGCAATAAGAACCCCCACACTTCCACGATGCTTCGCATCGGGTGGGTTCCTGGGAACCTTGTTGTTTCACAATAAAAAAAACTAACAAAAGTTAGTTTTTGAAATGGTGCCGGCAGTGGGACTCGAACCCACACACCCTTGCGGATAACAGATTTTGAGTCTGTCTCGTCTGCCAGTTCCGACACGCCGGCAAATTTAATTACTGAAATAGTATAACATAAAAATAAAAACATTTCAATATTTTTAATAAAAATTTTTGTGTAAAAATATTAAAAATATTTTATCAGTATAACTAATTAGTAAAGTC
>CABRGI010000139.1 GCA_902470455.1 uncultured Parvimonas sp. | reverse complement strand
GTCATCTTGAGCGAAGTGTAACGAAGTCGAAAGATCTCATACTTTTGCATTAGCAAAAGTAAATGTATCGTAGATACATCCACTATGAAAATATCATAATATCCAATAAAAAAAACGACTGAAATCAGTCGTTATATTAATAGTCCAAAGCCTATTATCAAAAGCAGTTTTGCAATTGCGTAAGTTAAAGTTAGGCATAGATTAAAAAATCTGTTACTTTTTATAAATGTCACAAATAAGAAAAGTGAGCTTGAAAGTAAGAATAGATTACTTCCAAATATTAGATACCATACTCCATTTTTATAATTTGAAAATGCATTCAATATCGCTAAAATACAAAGTGTTGCATTTACAAAAGCAAAAACATAAAGGTAAATTATATCGCTTTTAAAATATTCAGTTGCATATTCATAGGATATTATAATTTCAAAGAAAACAAGACCAAAATACAATAGCATTATCACTATTGTAAGTAGGTAGTTTAAGTCTGAAATTTTAATAAATGTTGCAAGTTTTACTATATATAAGGCTATACCAATGATAAAAAGCGGTAAGCCGATGATTATATTTTTTTTATTTCTTTTTGTACACAATATATCGCCAATCCAAAAGGAAAGAATTGAAAGATATATTAAAATATTGTGGTTTTTAAATTTAAAAAAGTAAAATAATGCCAATAGGGGCATTAAAAATACATTGAAAAAACTTCTTTCTGCATCTTTTTTTTGTAAAATCATATATAAATTACCAATGGTAAATAATGTATAAATTAATAATATTATGTACGAAAAAATTCCGAGTACTCCGTTATTCATATTGCCTCCAAAATCTCTTAGTATCAATTATTTTATCATAAATTAGCGTTTCTAACAAGTTAAAGGAATAAGAAATAAACCTTATCCCCCCCTTTTTTTGAAAAATTTTTATTATATAAGTGTAAGGCTTACAAAATAAAATAAAAGGAGAAAAGATATGGCTAAAAAGTATTTAAAGGTTAGTTTTAATCTTGCTAATTCTAAAAAGAGAAGTGTGACTGTAAAAAATGTTCAAAGCGATTGTTCCGATGAAAATTTAAAGAAACTTGGAGAATTCGTTGAGAAATTTATTGACGGTACGAAAAAAGAAGCAATTAAAGTCGTAGAAACAACTTTAGAGTAGGAGGTAGAAAATGAAGAAGACATTGAGTATGACTCTATTATTAGAGGACGGAAAAAATATGGCATTTACAATTTCAAATATTAAAAATATATCAGCTGATGAGGCATCTGATATAATTAAAACTTTTGATTATAAGTCAGTTTTAGCAAAGAACGACTTAAAAGTTACTGGAGTTAAAAAGGCTAATATTATTTCAACAAGCTATGAAGAAGTAACAGTAATCTAGTAGAAAAAGACCTTTTGGTCTTTTTTTACTATAAGAATGGAGGAAAAAAATGGAAAATATTGAAAATATAATTACAAGTATTTCTAATGTAGGCTTTCCTGTTGTCCTTTCCATTTTCTTATTATTAAGATTTGAAAAGAAGATAGACGAACTGACAAAGGCTATAAACGAATTGGTTGTAAAACTTAAATAGGAGTTTTTATGATAGATATTGAAAAGGCTATAAAGTGGTTTGAAAACAGAAAAGGTAAGGTTTCATATTCTATGCAAAATAGAAATGGCACTTCCAGTTATGACTGTTCCTCTTCCTTATATTATGCTCTTAGAAGTGCAGGGGCTGATAGTAATGGTTGGACTATTGACACCAAACACGAACATTCTTGGCTTTTAAAGAATGGTTTTGAAAAGATAACGGATAATGTTCCTTGGAATGCGAAAAGAGGAGATATTTTTATCTGGGGAGAAAAGGAAAATAATAGTGGAAGTTATGGTCATACCGGAATTTTTATTGATGAAAACAGAATTATCCACTGTAATTATTCTGCAAATGGAATTTCTGTGGATAATCACGATAGATTATGGGTTTATGCAGGCAGACCACATTATTTTGTATATAGATTAAAAGAATTTCAAGATGAAGGAGAATATATGGAGCTTTTGAATATAAAGAGCAAAATTAAAGGCTATTATTCAATCGACAGTTTACCTTGGTTTTGTGAAGATAAAAGTATGATTGGAACAACTCAAAATCATCAAGCAGAAGAGGTAACTCTAACTCGAAAATGGGGCAGTTATTATTATGTAAAGGAATTAAAAGGCTGGGTTGATTACAGAGCTTTTATAAATGAAAAGGCAATAAGAGATGTTGCCAAAGAAGTTATTCAAGGAAACTGGGGTAACGGAGAATTAAGACGTGCAAGGCTTGAAAATGCAGGTTACAATTATGAGGAAGTACAAAAGGAAGTCAACAGATTATTAAAAAGTAAATAGTATTTACATTATAAAAAACAATTAATGGATAGTTACCGTTAATTGTTTTTTTGTGAAATATTTTGAGGTTAATTTTTTTTACCATATTTAAAAATATAATTTGATGTTTATTTACTTTTAACGTCTAGCTACTAATCGAAGTTATTTCCTTATACGTCATCTCGACCGAAATGAGTGAAGCGAATGAAGCGGAGAGATCTCATACTTTTGCTTTAGCAAAAGTAAAATGTATCGAAGATACATCGATATGAAATTTTTATACTAAATGGAGCTTTAGAAAATTTACATAGTAGTTATATTTAACTGTTTTATTTTTTAAGTCCTTTACAGGACTTACTATTATTTGCAAGCAAATAATAGTGTGAGATTTCCAGAGTCATTGTATCAAAGATACAACGACCCCGTCAGACCTACTTTTGTTTACAAGTAAACAAAGTTAGGACTAAATTCACTCCGTTGCACTTCGGTCTAGATGACGAGTTGGGAGTATTTCTTTGCATAGTATTTAGACGTGAATTATTTTGTTTTCCCAAATATTATAATGTAAGTTTTTGTTTTTTATTATAATTAAAAATATAATTTGATGTTTATTTACTTTTAACGTTTAGCTACTAATCGAAGTTATTTCCTTATACGTCATCTCGACCGAAATGAGTGAAGCGAATGAAGCGGAGAGATCTCATACTTTTGCTTTAGTAAAAGTAAAATGTATCGAAGATACATACAACAAAAACTTCATTTGCAAAAAGAACTTAAAAAATTTTCGTACTTTCGTACTATTAATATATAATTACATAATTTTTATATAAGTCCTTTACAGGACTTACTATTATTTGCAAGCAAATAATGGTGTGAGATCTCCGGAGTTATTGTATCAAATGATACAATAACCCCGTCAGACCTACTTTTGTTTACAAGTAAGCAGAGTTAGGGCTAGATTGACTACGCTCGAGATGACGTGTTAGGGGTATTTAATTTCAAAGTTCTATGACGTGAGTTATTTCTTTATAATATACAATTTTTACATTTTATTGAAGTTTATTTACTATTAACGTCCGGCTATTGGACAAAGATATTCTCTTTATACGTCATCTTGAGCGAAGTGTAACGAAGTCGAAAGATCTCATACTTTTGCT
>CABRGI010000138.1 GCA_902470455.1 uncultured Parvimonas sp. | reverse complement strand
TAATTTCAATATCATCATAGTTTAATTTATCAACAATGGTACAAGATAAACACTTTTCTTCCATATATGATTTTATAAAATCTGTATTTCCTTCACGATTTTTTGAAAATCTATAATCTTTTCCAACCACAATATGCTTTATATTTAGATTAATAGTTAAAAAATCTAAAAATTCTTTCGGCGTAAGATTTTTAATTTTTTCAGAAAATTCTATACTAAAAACATAATCTATTTTAAAACTTTCAAGTTTTTTTAATTTATCTTCAAAAGACATTATCCTACTTGCATTTTGATGAAAAATTAAATCTTTCGTATGACTTTCAAAAAGAAAAACCGCACTTTTATAACCTTTTAATAATTTTATATTATTTAATTCAGAAATCAATTTTTGATGTCCTCTATGAAAGCCATCAAAATTTCCCAGAGCTACAACAATATCATCAAATTTAAAATTACTTTCCAAATTTAATTTAAAATGCTCCATAAAAACCTCTTATTTAATCCATATTTTACAATAATTATACAATAAAAAATGCTTAATTTCAATTTTAGAAATTTTGAAACTACTATTAACTCTAAAAAATCTATTAACATTAAAAAACGTGCTCTAAATGAACACGTTCTATCTATAATTTTTCTATTGCATCTAATATATCATTTACATAATCAGTATCCAATTTTTCTGCTTCGCCCTCATCTACCATTTCAGGTATCTTTTTATCAAGAGGAATCTTTGCAACATTAGTAAGACCGAATTTTCTTGAAATATAAGGCAAATCACTTTCGCCAAAAATATTTACTTCTTCATTACAGCAAGGACATTTAAAATAGCTCATATTTTCAACTATACCTATAATTGGTATATTCATCATTCTTGCCATCTTAACGGCTTTTTCAACTATCATAGAAACTAAATCTTGTGGTGACGTAACTATTATAATTCCATCAACAGGTAATGATTGGAAAACTGTTAGTGGAACATCACCTGTTCCAGGTGGCATATCTACAAACATATAATCCACATTTTCCCAAACTACATCTGTCCAAAATTGTTTTATAACTCCACCTATAACAGGTCCTCTCCAAATAACAGGATCAGTTTCTTTTTCGAGTAATAAATTTATACTCATTATTTTGATTCCGTTTTCAGTTTTACATGGAATAATTCCTCTTTCATCAATTTGAGCTTTTCTGTCAATTCCAAAAGATTTAGGAATAGATGGTCCTGTAATATCTGCGTCTAAAATTCCAACAACTTTATCCCTCTTCATCATTCCAGTAGCAAGCATGGATGTTATTAAAGATTTTCCAACTCCACCTTTACCACTAATTACACCAATAACTTTTTTTATATCACTAAATTGATTTTGCTCAACCAATAAGCTTTCAAACTCTTCTGATACTCCACAACTTGATGCACTTGCACATCCGGAGCAACCACCTGAACTACAATTACTCATAATTTCCCCCTATATTTTCAATTCTTCAGAAATATACATTTTATAGTAGATTCCTTTTTTCTCTAATAACTCTATATGCGTTCCCTGTTCAAGAATATTTCCATTTTCAATCAAAACAATTTTATCGCAATTCCTAATCGTTGACAATCTATGAGCAACAATTATAGATGTCTTTCCCTCTAAAATATCTTTCATTTTATTTTGAATGATTTTTTCGGTTTCAGTATCTATTGAAGAAGTTGCCTCATCTAAAATTAACAATTTTGGATTTTTTATCAGTGCTCTTGCGAAAGATATTAATTGTTTTTGTCCACTAGATATATTATACCCCGTTTCACCGATTACAGTATCAATTCCATCCGGCAACTTTGAAATAAATTCATCTATGCCTAGTAAATTACAAATATCCATAATTTCCTCATCTGTAGCATCTTCATTTCCAAATTTTATATTTTCTTTTATGGAAATAGAAAAAAGTTGAGGTTGTTGTAATACATATCCCAGATTATTGTACAAACAAGTCTTATCAATATTTTTATAATTTATTCCGTCAAGATAAATATCTCCGGAAGTAGGATCATAAAATTTACAAATCAAATTAACTATTGTTGATTTTCCACTTCCCGTACTACCTATAAATGCAACACTTTGACCTTTTTTTATTTCAAAATTAAAATCTTTTAAAATTAATTTATCATCATCAAAATAGTGAAAACAAACATTTTTAAATTCTATATTTCCATCAAAATTAAAATCCATTTCTTTTTCTTCAAGAATTTCATCTTCTTCATATAGTATTTGAAAAACTCTTTCAGCTGATGCCTGTGCAGATTTTAAATCTGTAAAAATTTGTGCAAGCATTTTAAAAGGTTCAAATATTTGAAAACTATAAGTTAAAAAGCTCAAAAAAGCTCCGTAAGTCATAACATTTTTCATAACTGAAATTGATGAAAAATTAAAAGCAAAACCTACGCCAATACTTGCTATAAACATTACTGCAGGAACATAAATAGCAGATATCAAAATGGATTTTAAATTATTTTTTCTATATTTTTCGTTATAATGCATAAATTCTATTTTCTTTTTATCTTCAATTCCGAGAGCTTTTATAGTCTTTATATAACTTAAAGACTCCGTATAACTTCTTATCATTTTAGAGTTATAATCCCTTACTTTTCTTTGAAATTTCAAAATATTTTTTTGAAAAAGTAAAGTTACTAAATATATTACAGGTAACATTAAGAATAACATCAAAGTCAAAGTATAACTTAAGTAAAGCATAATAAAAATTGAAATTAACAATACTATTATACTATAACTTGCGTCTATAACTCCCCAACTAAAAACTTCACTTAGTTTTTGAACGTCAGAAGTCAATCTGGAAATTAACTCTCCGGTTTCATATTTCTTTATATTTGTTATAGAAAATTTTTCAATCTTTTCAAAAACCGATTTTCTAATCTCCTTTGAAACTTGATATTCAAGTTTTCCTCCAAAAACATAGAAACTATAGATTGAAAAAGTCGATAAAATTACAAGTGAAAAAAAGCTGATTCCTGCAATAATAAAACCCTTTAAATTTTGCTTTGTTATAAAGTCATCAGTTAGCAATTTTATTGATAGTGGAACAACAGCTTGTAAAACTCCCGAAATTATAACTACAAACATCAGCATATAAAGTTTTTTATATTCAATTTTATAAAATTTTATTAAATCTCTAAAAACATTTATATTTACAACTTTCTTTTTATTCATTGCTTACATCATATTCCTTACTTTGAATTTCATTTATTTTACTGTATATTCCATTTTTGTTTATTAACTCATTATGTTTACCGCTTTCAACTATTTTACCTTCATCCATAACAATTATATTATCACAATTAGTTATAGTTGAAATTCTATGAGAAATAAAAATAGAAGTAAATTTTCTATCCATTGACTTAAGTGCATTATTTATCTTTAAATCCGTATTCATATCAACAGCACTTAAACTATCATCTAAAATCAACACTTCAAAAGGCTTTAACAAACTTCTGGCAATAGAAATTCTCTGTTTTTGTCCACCTGAA
>CABRGI010000137.1 GCA_902470455.1 uncultured Parvimonas sp. | reverse complement strand
TTGATGAAGAAAAAGAAATCGAAAGAATTTTAATGGAATTTTCTAAACGTGTTTTAGAAATTTTACCAGAATTAATTTCAAATTTAAATGTAATTGCTAATATAGATTTTATATTTTCAAGAGGAAAATTGGCATATGATATGGAAGCTATTAAACCTATAATAAACAATAATGGAATCATTTCATTAAAATCAGCAAGGCATCCTCTAATTGATAAGGATAAAGTAGTTCCAATTGATATTTCCCTTGGTAATAGTTTTAATACTTTAGTTATTACAGGTCCGAATACCGGAGGTAAGACTGTAACTTTAAAAACTGTAGGCATTTTAACTTTAATGACTCAATATGGACTTATGATACCTTGTGCAGATAATTCAGAAGTGGCTGTATTTGATGAATTATTTGCAGATATTGGTGATGAACAAAGTATAGAGCAATCTTTAAGTACTTTTTCATCACATATGAAAAATATAATTGAAATAATAAATAATGCAAAAGAAAATTCTTTGATTCTATTTGATGAACTAGGATCTGGAACTGATCCCGAAGAAGGATCCGGTCTTTCTATTTCTATTTAAATTATTTCTTAGAAAAAAATATCAGAACTATTGCAACAACACATTACAGTCAATTAAAAATGTATGCGATGTCAACTGAAAATGTTCAAAATGCTGCAATGGAATTTGATGTTGAAAAATTAGAACCTACTTATAAATTAATTATTGGAATTTCCGGAAAGTCAAATGCTTTTGAAATTTCAAAAAAATTAGGACTTGATGAAAGCTTTATTATTAATGCTAAAAAGTTTATATCCAATAATGAGTTATCTTTTGATAAATTGGTTAGTAATGTTGATAATAGGCGTAAAGAATATGAAGAACTTATTGTTGAGCAACGAGAAATATTAAATTTTAACAAGAAAATTAAAGAGGAATATGAAGCAAAACTGGAAAAATTTAATAGACATAAAGAAAAAAAGATTAAAAAATTGGAAGAATATATTGAAAATTCAATATATGAAACAGAAAAATTTTGCAAAGAAACTATTAATCATATAAATAAAGCAAGATCAAAAGAGCAATCTACTAAATTGAAAAAAATATCTGAAGAAATACTAAAGAAAATGGATAAGATTAATCATTCTAAAATGATTAAAAAAGAAAACGAATCTAATATATTAAATGAACCATTAATGTTAGGCGAAGAAGTTAAAGTTCTAAGTTTAAACGAAAACGGATATGTACAAACATTACCTGATAAAAATGGAAATTTGCAGGTTAAAATTGGAATTTTAAAAGTAAATTCAAATATTAGTGATATTATTAGAATTGAAAAAATTATAGATAATACTAAAGAAAAAGCATCTTATTCAAAATCTAATTTTATTAAAAGTGATAAAATGTATAATAATAAGATAGATGTAAGAGGATATAATACAGAAGATGCAATTTATGAAATTGATAAATTTTTAGATGATTCTTTTATAGCTAATCTAAATGAAGTAACTATTATTCATGGCAAAGGTACAGGAGTTTTAAGAAATAATATTTCAGATTTTTTGAAAAAACATAAGTTGGTTAAATCTTTTAGCTTTGGTAAATTTAATGAAGGTGGCGATGGAGCTACTGTTGTAAAACTAAAATAGGAGAAAATTATGATAAATTTTAAGGATATAGTTATAGATACTATTTTTGATTTGAACATAAATTTAAATAAGGAAGAAATTAGAGAATTAATAGAAATTCCTCCTAATTCAGAAATGGGAGACTTTTCATTTCCATGTTTTAAATTATCAAAAACTTTAAGAAAAGCTCCAAATATCATTTCTGAAGAATTGGTAAATAAAATAAATCTAGATAATAGTATATTCTCAAATGTTAAAAATGTTGGTCCCTATATTAATTTCTTTATTAAAAATTCGGAATTTTCAAAAAATGTTATAAAGGAAATTTTTGATAAAAAAGAAAAATATGGATCCTCACAGGATAATCTAGACAAAACTATTGTTATAGATTACTCCTCAACAAATATTGCTAAACCGTTTCATATCGGACATATAAGAAGTACATTAAAAATATATATAATTTTTTAGGTTACAATACAGTTGGTGTGAATCATCTTGGAGATTATGGAACTCAGTTTGGTAAAATAATAGCTGCATATAAGTTGTGGGGAAATGATGAAAAGATAAATGCTGACCCTATAAATCAGTTGTTAAAATTATATGTTGATTTTAATAATCTATGTAAAACTGATGAAAATATGTTAGAAACTGCAAGAGATTATTTTAATAAATTAGAAAATGGTGATGAAGAATCCATAAAACTTTGGAACTGGTTTAAAGACATTAGTTTAATGGAATTTCAAAAGGTTTATGATAAATTAAAAGTTGAATTTGACTCATACAGAGGTGAAGCATATCATTCTCAATTTATTGATGATGTTGTTAAAGAACTTGAAGATAAGAATTTATTAGTTGAAAGTGATGGATGTAAAATTGTTAATCTAGATAAATATGATTTGCCTCCGGCATTAATTTTAAAAAGTAATTCTTCCAGTACTTATATAACAAGAGATATTGCAACTGCATTAACTAGAAAAAAAGACTATAATTTTTATAAAAATATTTATGTGGTTGCAACCCAACAAAAATTACATTTTCAACAATTAAAAGCAATTTTAAAAGAAATGGGGTATGAATGGGCTAAAGATTGTATTCACGTTTCATTTGGTATGGTAAGTGTAAAAGATGACTTTTTAGGAACTTCTGCAAAACTTAGTACAAGAGAAGGAAATGTTATATTCCTAAATGATGTACTTGAAAAAAGTGTAGAAAAAACCTTAGAAATTATAAACGAAAGAAACAGTTCTCTTGAAAATAAAGAAGAAGTAGCGAAAGAAGTTGGTATTGGTGCAGTTATATTCCAAGAATTATTTAATACTAGAATTAAAGATTACTCTTTTGATTGGAATAATGTTCTTAACTTTGATGGAGAAACTGGTCCATATGTTCAATATTCTGCTGCAAGAGCTAATAGTATATTGGAAAAGAATGATTTTTATTCAAAATTAGATACTATTGATATTTCTAAGTTTTCAAATTATGAAATGAATATAGATGAATTATCTTTGATAAAGTCAATTTATAAATTTGAAGATGTTTTATTAGATTCCGCTAAAAAATACGAACCTTCAATCCTTGCAAGATATATAACTGAAGTTGCAAAATTATTTAATAAATTTTATAATTCTTGTCCTATAAATAATCAAAAAGAGAGTATTAAAGAATTTAGGCTTATACTAACATATTGCACAAGGTTACTTATTGAAATTGGATTGGGACTTTTAGGAATGGATACTCCTAAAAAAATGTAGGTGAATATGGATAATTTATATAATTATTTTAGAAAATTTTCTGATAAAGTATATTTTCTTACAGTGAAAAATATTGAATTTAATGGAAAAAAATATAAAAATATTGATTTTCCAATTAGTTCAAATGTTCTTTTAGAAAATATAAAAAATAATAATTTTAATGAAAA
>CABRGI010000136.1 GCA_902470455.1 uncultured Parvimonas sp. | reverse complement strand
ATTTGGATCAGAATATTCACTAACCCACTTCATACTTTCAGGTTCTTCATCATAACCATCATAAAGTTTTCCGAAGTTTAAAGCTGTACTTCTTAAGTTTCCAAGATATTTGATATAATCTTCAACCATTTGCATTGTAAGACCCGGAATATTTTCTCCTAAAACATATTTTCCCCAAGCAATTTCTTGTTCAACACCTGTTTTAATCATATCTTTATATACAGCAACTTTTTCTTCTGTAAATAATTCAGGTTCTTCGTTTTGTAATTCTAAAAGCATTTTTTTGAATAACCAAAGATGAGTATTTTCATCTCTATTTATATATCTAATTTCTTGTACTGAGCCCGGCATTTTCCCATTTCTTCCTAAGTTATAGAAGAACATAAATCCTGAATAGAAGTAAACCCCCTCAAGAATATAATTTGCAACCATTGTCTTTACTAAACTATATGGATCTTTATTTTCTTGGAACTCATTATATAAATCTCCAATGAATTTATTTCTTGCAAGAAGATGTTCATCATCTCTCCATTGATATAAAATATTTGTTCTTTCTTCAGGAGAACATATACTATCTAACATATATCCATAACTTTGAGAATGGATAGCTTCTTGATAAGCTTGGATAGTAAGACAAAGATTAATTTCATTTGCTGTAATATACTCTCCAATATATGGAAGATTTGCAGTTTGAATACTGTCTAAAAATATAAGAAAACTTAAAACTTTATCAAAAGCAGTTTTTTCATATTCATCTAATATTTTATAATCTTTTAAATCTTGGAATAAATTGATTTCTTCCGGAATCCAGAAATTATTCATGGCATTACGGTACCATTCTGTTGTCCAAGTATATTTTACATTGTTAAAATCATTTAAATTTGTAGTATTTCCATTTATCATTTTTCTTTTTGACAATTCAATATCTCCATTTTCATTAAATAGAGCTTTTTTATTTAATTCCATAATATCTCCTTCCTATGCAGAACAGCTATCGCATTCTTCAATATCTAAACTCTTACTTCTAATATAATAAATACTCTTTAAACCAACTTCACAAGATAAAATCAAAAGATTTAAAATTTGACTCATCTTATAATCCGTTGTGATATAAAGATTTAAACTTTGTCCTTGATCAATATGTCTCTGTCTAACTCCACCAGCTTTTATAGACCAAGTTTGATCTACTTCGTGAGCATTTTCATATAGCCAAAAAGTTTCAGGAGTTAAATCAGGAGCAACTCTCGGAATAATTGAACCTTTTTTCTCTTCAAGGAAATATCTCATCATAACAGGATCTACACCTGCTGTAGTACCTGCAATAATTGAAGTTGAACCTGTTGGAGCTACTGCTAAAAGATAAGCATTTCTAAGTCCGTTTTTAGCAACTTTTTCTTTAAGTTCAATCCATTCTTTAGAATTGTATTCTCTTTTTTCAAAATATTTTCCATTTTGCCATTCTGAACCTTCAAAATATTTATAACTTCCTTTTTCTTCAGCAATCTTTGAACTTTCCTTAATAGCAAAATAATTTATTTTTTCATAAACTTTATCCATAAATTCTAGATGTTCTTCTGTTTGCCACATAATTTTATTTTTTACAAGAGCATGATGATATCCACTTGTTCCAAGACCAATTGCTCTATATTTTGCATTAGTTATTTTTGCAAAAGGCGTTGGGTAGTAGTTTAAATCAATTACATTATCTAATGCTCTTATCATTGTAGAAACTACAAATTCCATTTCTTCATCATTTTTTAGGTCAATATTTCCTAGAACTAAACTTGCAAGATTACAAACTACAAAATCTCCGGCTTTAACATCAGTTACAACATGATCTTCTCCATCTATTTGTAAAATTTTATCTTCAACATCTAAAATTTCTTTCATATTTTGCATTATCTCAGTACAAAGATTTGAAGAGTAAATCATTCCCTTATGTGAATTTGGATTTGCATTATTTGCATTATCTCTATTAAAAATAAAAGGTGTGCCAGTTTCAACTTGACTCTTTAAAATTAATTTAACTAAATCTTTTACAGTTAAAATTCTTTTATCAAGTCTTGGCTCTTTAATACAAAGTCTGTATTTTTCTTCCCACTCTTCTCCATAAAAATCTTCCAAACAAAAGCCCATTACTTCCTTTACTTCGTGCGGACAGAATAAATACCAATTAGAATTGATATTTTCCTTTGCTAAACGCCAGAATAAATTAGGGAAACAAATTGCAGGGAAAACATCATGCGCTTTCATTCTATCGTCACCATTATTTGTTCTAAGATTTAAGAACTCCGGAATATCTCTATGCCATACATCTAAATATACAGCACAAGAACCTTGTCTAACTCCTAGTTGATCAACTGCAACAGCTGTGTCATTTGCAAGTTTAATCCATCTGATAACACCACCGGCAACCCCTTTAAATCCACGAATATCTGATCCATTGGCACGAACTTTTCCAAAATATAGTCCCATTCCACCACCATGTTTTGAAACTTGGGCAAAATTATCTATACTTCTATAAATTCCTTTTAAAGTATCAGGAACTGTATCTATGAAACAAGAAGAAAGTTGATGGAATGGCTTTCTCGCATTTGACATTGTAGGAGTCGCCACAGTTGCCTTTAAATTACTAAGCACGTTATAAACTTTTTTTGCAAAAGAAACTCTATCTTTTTCAGGAATTGCAAGATGCATCGCAATACCCATAAACATTTCCTGCATTGTTTCAATTACTTTTTTATGTGAATCACAAATTAAATATCTCTTGTATACTAAATCTAAAGATGAATAAGTAAATAACTCATCTCTACTGTTATCTATATACTTTTCAAGCTCATCAATATCATCATTTGAATAATTTTCTAAAATATATTCTCCATATAAATTAGCTTTTGTTAAAACTTGAATCTTAGATTTGAAATCAACTATATGCCATTCTTTTTCATAATTTGAAATCTCTTTATGAATTTTATAAGCATAAATTCTGGCTGAAATATACTCCCAATTTGGATTTTCCTTTGAAGTTAATTCTGAAGATGCCTTTATCAAAAGCTCAACTTTTTCGTTCAAAGTTGAACTCGGTTTAACAAAAGATAAGAACTTTCTAAACAATCTTTCAAGCTCATAACCTTCTGTTGAAAAATCTTTTTGAATTTTTGCAAGTACTTCGATTAAACTTTCATCTTCAATATATTCTCTAAAAGAATTTAATTCTTTTCTAAGTAAATTTCTCTTTTCTCTATATAAAATATAACTTTTTAAAGTTTCATAATGATTATTTTTAGTTAATGTTTTTTCAACATAATCCTGAATTTCTTCTACAGTTATATTTGAACTTTCATCTTTATCTTTAAGAATAATCTCTAAAACTTCTTCTGCCAATTTTTTTGAGAGAACTCTCTTATCTTCATCCCCCACACTAATAAATGCTTTGTAAATTGCATTTTCTATCTTTGAAATATCAAATGATACTTCAGATAAATCTCTCTTTATAATCCTCAACAAAATCACCTCCGCAAACTTATACCCATTATAAAACAAAATATATATAGAAATCAAATTTTATTTTTAACTATATATAG
>CABRGI010000135.1 GCA_902470455.1 uncultured Parvimonas sp. | reverse complement strand
ATTCCTGTATCAGCTAAAACGGGAGAAGGAATTGATGAACTATTAGAAATGGTTCTAATGGTTGCTGAAGTTGAAGAATTAAAAGCAAATCCAAATAGAATGGCTATTGGTACTGTAATAGAAGCTCAACTTGACAAGGGTAGAGGTCCTGTTGCTACAATTTTAGTACAAAAAGGTACTTTAAATTCAGGAGATATAGTTATTTCAGGAATATCTACCGGTAGAATTAGAGCTATGTTTGATGATAAAGGAAAGAAAATTAAAAAAGCTACACCTTCAATGCCTGCTGTTATTTTAGGACTTTCAGAAGTCCCTGAAGCTGGAAGCTTTATATATGCAGTTAAAGATGAAAAAACTGCAAGAGGATATGCTCAAAGAATTATAAATGTACAAAAAGAAAATATGATTGCTTCCGGAAATAAAGTTTCTCTAGATGATTTATTTGATAAAATTCAAGATGGTAATTTAAAAGAAATTAAAATTATTGTTAAAACAGATGTCAGAGGAACAATTGATGCAGTTAAGAATTCTTTAGAAAAATTAAGTAATGAAGAAGTTAAGGTTAATATAATCCATGGTGCAGTTGGAGGTATTAATGAATCTGATGTAATGCTTGCAGCAGCTAGTAATGCAATAATAATTGGATTTAATGTTAGACCTTCACAAGGTGCAATTGATTTATCAAGACATGAAGATGTTGATGTCAGAACATATAGAGTAATTTATGATGCAATTGAAGATATTAAATTAGCTGTAAAAGGTATGTTAGCTCCTACATTTGTTGAAGAAGTAATTGGAAGAGCAGAGGTTAGAGCAACATTTAAAGTTCCTGGAATTGGTACTGTAGCTGGAGTTTATGTTTTAAATGGGAAAATTACCAGAAATGCAAAAGTAAGACTTCTTAGAGATGGAATAATTTTACATGAGGGTGAAATTAGTTCATTGAAGAGATTTAAAGATGATGCCAAAGAACTTTTAACCGGATATGAAGGTGGATTGGGAATTGCAAATTATAATGATTTGAAAGAAACTGATATAATTGAAGCCTATATTGATAAGGAAGTTGAAAGATAGAGGTTTTTTATGAATGAAAAAAGATTAGGAAGAATAGAATCTGAAATAAATAGAGTATTATCAGATGCTATTTATAATGGAATAAAAGATAACAGAATAAATCCATCAATAACAAATATAACTAAAGTTAGCGTAACAAATGATTTAGGCATTTGTTACGTTAACATAGGTATTTTTGGAGATGAAAAAACTAAAGAAAAAACTATGAAAGGTTTAGAAAGTGCAACCGGATATATGAAGAAAAAAATTTCAGAATCTTTAGATTTAAGACACACTCCAAAATTAATTTTTAAATTAGATGAATCTTTTGAAAAAGCAGCATTAATGAATGAATTAATCATAAAAGTTTCAAAAGAGGACAGAGAAAAGAGAGAATTATATGGTAATGTTGATGAAGAAGAACAATAGTCCGGAAGAGATTTTAAATATAATAAAATCATCTGAAAAAATTGGAGTTATTTCCCATAAAAATCCTGATGGAGACAATATAGGGTCTACAATATCAGTAATACTCGGTATTAGAGAAAATCTAAATAAAAATATATTTGGAATAAAGGTTGATAACTTTCCAAAAAATTTATTATTTCTAGACACTCTTGAAAATATAAAAGAAATTGAGGAATTTATGTAGATTGTGGAGAAATAGATAGACCCGGAGAAATTGGTGAGCTTTTTAAAACAAGAGCAAAAAAAATTATAAATATAGATCATCATAAAACTAATGATTATTTTGGAGACTTAAATTATGTGTTTCCTAATATGAGTTCAACTTGTGAAATAGTTTATAATTTGTTTAAAGAATTTAATTTTAATATTTCAAAAGATGTAGCGAATGCATTATTAGTAGGAATAAATACTGATACTTATAGATTTTTATATGAAACTTCAACAGCTTCTACATTAAGAGCTTGTGCAGACCTTTATGATTTAGGAGCGGATAAAGATTTTATTTATAAAAAACTTTATCAAAATAACAGTTTTGAAGTAGAAATGCTTAAGAATAAATTAATAAATAGAGCAAGATTATATTTTGATAATAAAGTTGCTGTAATCGGAATGTTTGAATCGGATTTTGAAGGTACAGATTTAACAATGGATATGCTTGATGATATAGTAAATTATTATAGAGATATAAATGGATTTGAAGTTTCTATACTATTTAAAGAATTAAAAGATAATCAATTTAAAGGTAGTGTAAGAAGTAAAGAATTTGTTGATGTATCTAAAGTATGTAGTCATTTAAACGGTGGAGGACATACAAGAGCTGCTGGTTGTATCATAGATGGTGATTTTGATTCCGTAGTTAAAAAATTTTTAGAACAATTAAAAAGTGAGTATCCAAATGAATTTTAATGGTATTTTAAATGTTTATAAGCCAAAAGGATTTACAAGTAGAGATGTAGTAAATATTGTTAGGAAAATATATAAAACTAAAAAAGTTGGACATGCCGGAACACTTGATCCTAATGCAACAGGGGTTTTACCTATTGCTATTGGCAATGCTACAAAGATTGTTGACTATATTCAAAGTATGGGGAAATGTTATATAGGAGAAATGACTTTAGGGATAGAGACTGATACTTTAGATATTTGGGGAGAAAGTCTAAATTCTAAGGAAATCTTTTTGGATAAGAATAAATTTTTTGAAGTTATAAAATGCTATAATAACAAAACAATTTTGCAAACACCACCAATGTATTCTGCTTTGAAAAAAGATGGAAAAAGATTATATGAATATGCAAGGTTAGGAATTGAAGTAGAACGAGAGAAAAGAGAAGTTGAAATTGATTCGCTCATAATTCTTAATTTTTATGATAATAAAATACGTTTTGAAGTAAATTGTTCTAAAGGAACATATATTCGCTCATTGTTTAATGATATAGCGTTAGATACTGATAATTTTGCCTATATGAGTTCTCTATGTAGAAATAAATATGGAATTTTTAAAATTGAAAATGCTTTTTCTTTGGAAAGACTTAAAAAGTTTGATGAAAAACAATTATATAATTCATTGGTGAAAATAGAGGATGTACTTGAATATAAAATAATAAATTTTGATAAAAAGTATTTTAAACATATTGTAAATGGACTTCGAAAAACATTCGATATTGAACAAGAAGGAATATTTAAAATATACTGTGATAATATTTTTATTGGTATTGGAGAGCTTATTCCACAAGATGATGGAGAGCTTTTAAAAATGAAAAATATATTTTATAAGTCTGATGTTGATTTCTAAAATTTTAATTGACAAAAAATAATATAAAAAGTAAAAATCTAGTGATTACTCACTAGATTTTTCTATATAATTTCTAATAATTTTCTATTTAATTTTGAAATAGGTAGTCCAACTATGTTGAAATAATCACCTTTTATATATTTAATCAAAAGACTGGCACTATCTTGTATGCCATAGCCACCGGCTTTATCATAAGGATTTTCTTTATTTATATAAGATTTAATAGTATCTTTTTGAATATCATCTAAGTCGTAAAATGTTACATAACTTTTTTCTGAAAAAGTTGAAAAAGTATTATTAAA
>CABRGI010000134.1 GCA_902470455.1 uncultured Parvimonas sp. | reverse complement strand
ATAATCCTTTAGATACTGATTTAATCATTATTGATGAAATGAGTATGGTTGATGTAGTTCTTTTTGAAAAACTGTTAAGAGGAACAAAGGATAATACCAGAGTGATTATTGTCGGAGATGTAGATCAGCTACCAAGTGTTGGAGCGGGAAATGTTTTAAGTGATTTAATAAATTCTGAAAAAGTAAAATATACAAAACTTGTTGATATTTTTAGACAATCTGAAAATAGTAATATAATTGTTAATGCTCATAAAATTAATAATGGGCAAGAGCCGATTTTAAATGAAAAAAATAGTGATTTTTTCTTTTTAAAAACTGAAACTCCTGCAATTACCAGAAATGTTGTAGTTGATTTGATTAGTAAAAGACTTCCGAAAGCCTATGGCTATGATTTTTCTAGAGATATTCAAATTCTTACTCAAAGTAGAAAAGGAATTTGTGGGGTTTTTGAATTAAATAGATTGTTACAGGATATTTTAAATCCTAAAACTGAAACAACTGATGAGATTTTAGTTGGTAATAAACTTTTTCGTGTAAATGATAAAGTTATGCAAACTAAAAATAATTATAATCTTTCTTTTTTTGATTCTGATGGAGAAGAAAATTTTGGAGTATATAATGGAGATATGGGACATATTATTTTCATTGATAAGGTCGGTAATAAGTTGACTGTTGAAATGGATGATAAAAGGCTAATAGATTATACTTTGGAAGATTTGGATAATTTGGAATTAGCTTATGCAATAACTATTCATAAGTCTCAAGGTTCTGAGTTTAAATCTGTTATCATTCCAATGTTTGATGGATATAAACTACTTCAAACTAGAAATTTATTATATACTGCTATTACAAGAGCAAAGGAAAATATTGTTTTAGTAGGAGATAAAAATGTTATGAACAATATGATTAGAAACAACACTATAAATAGCAGATATTCAAATTTGGAAAATAGAATTAAACATTTTTACGGTCTTGTTGAGGAATTGTTGTAATGATAAAAAAATTTTTAAAAAGTTTCTTTTTTAATGAAGATTATTGTTTTTTCTGTAAAGATAATATTGTAAAAGATTTTTATTTGTGTGAGGATTGTATATCCAAAATAAGAAAATATGACAAGGAAATTTTTGATGATTATGGAGAAGAATATTTTAAAAAAGATATTTTATTCTATTATTCTGGAATACTAAAGACAAAAATAAAGGAATTTAAGTTTGAAAATGGAGTGTATTTGAAAAAACCTTTTGGAAAGTTGATATTTGATAATTTAGATAAATCTTTACTTGATAAGATGGATTATATTGCTTATGTTCCGTCAAGTAAAAAGAAAATTAGAAAAAGAGGATATAATCATTCAAAACTGCTTGCAGAAGAAATTTCAAAATATTCTAATATACCATTATTCGATAATCTTCATAAGATAAAAAATACAAAATCTCAACATTTTTTATCTCTTGAAGAAAGAAGCTTAAATTTAAAAAATTCTTTTATGGTTAATTGCGATTTAAAGGGGAATAATATTTTACTTATAGATGATATACATACAAGCGGAGCTACGATTGATGAGTGTTATAAAGAATTGAAAAAAGCTAATTGTAATTTTGTTTGGGCTGTTTGTCTATGTGGAGTATTCTAATGTTCTAAATTAAGCGAGTTTGGGTGACTCGCTTTTTTGATAATAAGTTCAAGTAAATTTCTTAATATGTTTTAAGGAATAAAAGAATAAAAATAGGTATAAAAAATTGAAAAAAAGTCAGATTTTTAATTGTAAATGCTTATTTAAAATGATATAATATAAGGGCAAATCATACAATTTATGTTTCACTAATATACAGGGGGAATTATGAAAATATTTAAAAGAATTTTAATTTCATCTTTGGCTTTTGTTTTAAGTGCAGGACTTCTTGTGGGCTGTGGCTCTAAAAA
The DNA here is from genome assembly GCA_902470455.1 of uncultured Parvimonas sp. Classification (GTDB taxonomy): domain Bacteria; phylum Bacillota; class Clostridia; order Tissierellales; family Peptoniphilaceae; genus Parvimonas. Next base: position 1,695 of record CABRGI010000134.1, on the reverse strand, counting down.
AGAAGAAAAAAAATCTGCTGACGGGAAAACTACTATTGAAAAATTAACAATTGGTTTTGTTCCTTCAAGAGAACCATCAGAAATAGTTACTGCAACTGAACCTTTAAAGAATTTGTTAAAGGAACAATTAGCAAAAGAAGGTTTTGATGTAAAAAATGTTGAAATAACAGTTGGAACAAGTTTTGAAGCAGTAGGTGAAGGACTTAATGCTGGAACTTTAGACGTTGGATTTATTCCGGCAGGAACTTATGTTTTATATAGAGACGGAGCAGAAGTTCTTTTGACAGCTACTAGAAAAGGGCTTTCTGTAAATGATGATTCTGCTAAAGTTTGGAATGAAAAAAAACCAACAAAGAGAACAGAAGATCAAGTTACTTCATATAGAGCATTAATGATTGCTGGACCTTCTGAAAAAGGACAAGCAATAGCTAAAAAAGTAAATGCAGGAGAAAAATTAACTTGGGATGATGTTAAAGATTTAAAATGGAGCGTTATGAATCCAACTTCTCCAGCAGGATATATTTATCCAACTCTATGGTTAAATGAAAATTTTGGTAAAACTATTAAAGATTTAGGAAATAATGCAATTTTAAGTGATTCCTATGGTTCTGCTTTTGCTAGACTTGCTTCAGGACAAGTTGATGTACTTTGTACATATGCTGATGCTAGACTTGACCAAGAAAAGAAATGGACTGAAAATTATGGAAGAAAAGCATCTATTTGGGATGAAACAAATCTAATAGGTGTAACAACTCCTATATATAATGATACAGTAAGTGTTTCTAAGAAGTCTAAGAATATAACACCTGAATTTAAGAAAGCTTTAGAAAAAGCTTTGATTGAAATTGCTAAGACTGAACAAGGTAAAAAAGTTATAGCTGTTTATAGTCATGAAGGATATCAACCTGCAAAAGATGCTGACTATGATAATGAAGCAAAAGCTCAAGAAATTGTAAAAAAATTAAAATAATTATGAATTAATTAAATTGTGTGAGAATAAGGGAGAGAGAAATCTCTCCTTTTTTAACAGATAATATGGAGAAAAATATGATAGAATTTAAAAAAGTTAGTAAAGTTTATCCTAATGGAACAAAGGGATTAATTGATGTAGATTTACAAATTGAACAGGGAGAGTTTGTAGCAATAATAGGACTTTCAGGTTCAGGTAAGTCTACTTTAATTAGATGCGTAAATAAGATGCATGAAATTACTTCTGGAGAGTTAATTGTAAATGATGTTGATGTAAAAAAACTAAATGGTTCTGATATTAGAAAATTCAGAAGAAAAATTGGTATGATTTTTCAGTCTTTCAATTTAGTTACAAGAACTACAGTTATAAAAAATGTTTTAACTGCTTTTGTTCCGGATTTAACAGGTTTTAGAAAGTTTTTTGGAATATTTCCCAAGGAATGTAAGATAAAATCTTTAGAAGCTCTTGATAAAGTAGATATGTTGGAAAAGGCTTATATTAGAGTTGATCAACTTTCAGGAGGTCAACAGCAAAGAGTTGCATTGGCAAGAGCTTTAGGTCAAAATCCTCAAATAATTTTAGCTGATGAACCTGTTGCTGCTCTTGACCCTGTAACTTCAAATCAAGTTATGGAAGATTTTAGAAAAATTAATAAAGAAAATAAAATTACTATTTTAATAAATATTCACGATGTTGATTTAGCTTTAAAATATTGTGATAGAGTT
>CABRGI010000133.1 GCA_902470455.1 uncultured Parvimonas sp. | reverse complement strand
TATGCTAAAAAATATATTTTAAATATATAGGGTAAATAATAACTGATTGAACAATTAAAATTTTTATATTTAAAATTGTTGGTTATGGCGAGATTAAGTTTGTTTTATATGAACTTATTGTAAATTAAATTTAAATATTATATTAGAGAATAAAATTTCAAAATTATTTACAATAATTGAGCTTGTCATTCCGTAAACAATTTTCTATTTTTTTATCGCAAATTTGAAAGTGCATTTTTACGAATGCGCTTTTGTTTTGGAAAAAATTTTATATTTACTTTGAAATTTTTAGAAAGGAGGCATTTATGGAAAGTTTTATACAAAAAATATTTGATATTGATAAGGGTGCTGAGGATTATCAACAAAGATTAGAAGTTGAGAAACAAAGATTACTTCAAGAAAGAAAAGAAAAGATGATAGTTATAGATAATGAATATAACAAGGTTTTGGAAGAAGAACAGGAAAATTTAAAATTACATCTATCGTCAATAGAGAACGAAGATAAAGATAAACTTGTGAAATATCACGAAAAGTCTAAAGAAATAAAGGATATTTTTAAAGAAAAGAAAGAAAACTTAATTAAAAATTTTGCTGATTCTCTTTTAGAAAGCGGTGAGTTTTATGGGGAATAATTTTCATTCAATTAATGCAAAAATCGGAGTTTTAAGAAAGGGAATTTTAAAAGAGTCTGATTATGATAAAATTTTATCTTTTGAACAAAGGCATGAAATCGTTGATTATTTAAAGAATAATATATTATATAAATACGAAATTCCTTTGTATGAAGAAAGATCTGTGAGAAATAGATATGACACCGAGTTTATGCTCAATAAGATTGAAGCTGAATTACTCGAGAAATTAAAGTTTTTCCTTTTTGGTGATGATAAAAAGATTATAGAAGCTATGCTTATGAAATATGAATTTAAAGATATAAAAATAATTCTTAGAAGTATTGTTGAAAATGAAAAGATAGACTTGGAAAGAGATACAATAATGTATAAGAAAAATAAACATATTGATTATTCTAAACTTGTAAATTGTGAAAATTTTAATCAGGCTTTGGAAGTATTGAAAGGTACGATTTATAAAAAAGCTATTGCTTCTCTAACAGATGATGATATTTTTAGACTACATTTTCATGTTGAAATGAAATTGGATAGTTTGTATTTTTTAACAATGAAAAATGCAATTGATAAATTATCAAAATCGAGTCAAGCAATTTTTAATGATTATTTTTCTACTTTAATAGATACAATAAATCTTCAATGGATAATCAGAGCAAAAAAATATTATGATTTACCGAATGAAGAAATTTATAGCTATAGTTTACGATATGGCAAATATATTAAAGGAGATTTTTTAAAGGACTTGATATATAGTGATAGTGTTGAGGCTATTATTGAGAAAATAAAGAAAACTAAATTAAAACATACTCTTGAAGATGCAAATGGAAATACTATTATTTCGAATAGAAATATCAAAGAATATGTTTATCTTAGCCATTTAAAGAAACTTAAAGACTATGATAATTCGATTTCAACTTTACTTAAGTTTATTATTCAGCTGAATATTCAAAATGAAAATTTAATTAGAATAGCAGAAGCGAATAAGTATAAACTAAGTAAAAGTGAAGTAAAAGAATATTTAATTAATATTCATTAATTTAGTTAGGGGGTGCTAAATTGGCTGTTGAAAAAATGAAAATGATGAATCTTGTTGCTTTAAAACAGGATGCACACAGTATTCTTAGAGAAATTGTTTTGAATGGCTCGATTCATATTACAAATGCAGGAAATTCAGAAAATTTCACAATGAAGTATATGGATTCTCAAATAGGAATTTTTAATGATATGGGTGTTGCTGTTGATAAAATAAGACCATATCATAGAGAAAAAGTTTTTAAAAAGAGAAAATATAAAGAACTTTTAGATCAGATGTTTGATTTCTTTAATATTAAAGAAGATGATGTTACTTTAAATGATTTAAAGAATTTAAATTATAGTGAAAAACTTAAATTATTAGATGATATATCTTTGAAATCTTCTTCAATAAAGACTAGGGAAGATGAGAATAGAAAAAAGAGAGCAGAAATTAAAATATTATTAAATGCTGTTGAATATTTTTCTGATAGTGATATGAAAATATCTGAGTTTTACAATTTAAAACATATTAATTTTGATATGGGAGAAATTTCAAAAAATTCTTGGATAAAATTAAAGGCAAATTATGAAAATATTAAGGGAATAGTTGTGCATTTAGGAACTAGTAGCTATGGGGAAACTGTGATAATCTTTACTCCTTCCGTTTATGCAAAAGATACAAAATATTTTATTCGTTCTTTGTCCTTTGATAGAATTGAACTTCCTAATGTAGATATTTCTTTTAAGGATTTTATAAAGAATAAAAATGCTGAATTGGAAAGTTTAGAAAGAGAACAAGATGAAATTTTAAAGGAAAAAGCTGAATTTAAGGATAAATATTTGCAAGATATTTTAGGCTTCTATTACAGATATAAAATTATTGAAAAGATTGAGGAACTTGAAGGACATATTGCAGAAAGCAAAAATTTTATTTTATTAAGTGCTTTTGTTCCTGAATCTAAAGTTGAAAGTATAAAGAATTCAGTAGAAAAAGTTTCAGAAAGTGCTTTGATATATTTTGAAGATGATAATGAAATTCCTTCAAAATTCAAGATACCAACAAAGTTAAAAAATAATTTTATTTTAAGACCTTTTGAAGCATTGGTAAAGATGTATTCAATTCCGGATTATAAGGAAACGGATCCGACACCATTTTTTGCAATAACATATTTACTTTTATTCGGAATGATGTTTGGAGATGTAGGACAGGGTTTAATTTTTGTAATAGCAGGAATGTTATTATCTAAAAAATTTGGTGTTGTTGCTAAAATTATTCAAAGAATTGGACTTTCATCAATGTTTTTCGGATTTGTATATGGAAGTGTTTTTGGAATTGAAGAGTTAATTCCTGCATTTGTTATAAGGCCGATGAATGATATTAACACAATACTGGTTGCAACTATTGGACTTGGTATTTTAATGATATTAATTGCATATATTATCAACTTTAGAAACTTAAAGATGAGAAAAGAATTTGGAAAATTATTTTTTGATAAAAATGGATTATCAGGATTTTTATTCTATATCTCATTTATAGTAATTGTTTTAAATACTGTTTTGTTGAAAAATTATGTAAGTGTAAATGTATCTTCAATGATTACAATAGTAAGTGTTGTAGTTTTGGTTATAACTTCAACATTGATGTTTATGAAGCCAAAACTGGTTCCGATAATTAGTAAAACAGAAGAAAAAGAAGAATTCTCTCCTGTTGAAAGCGGATTTGAAATGTTTGAAACTGTAATGGGATTCTTTTCAAATACTCTTTCTTTTATAAGAGTTGGAGCTTTTGCGATTAACCACGTTGGACTTTTTATGGCATTTCACGCTTTAGGACAAATGCTAGGTTCAAGTTTTGGAAATATATTTATGATTGTTTTAGGAAATATATTTATTGTTTGTCTTGAAGGACTTATAGTTTTCATTCAAGCAATAAGATTGGAATATTATGAATTATTTAGTAAATATTTTAATGGCGAAGGAATAAATTATGAACCATTAAA
>CABRGI010000132.1 GCA_902470455.1 uncultured Parvimonas sp. | reverse complement strand
GCAACCCTTTTCTTCATCATATAAATGACCTTTAGGGACTAAATTCATTGTAACACCAATTACTTCATATCCTTCTTTCAATAACAAATGGCAGGCAACACAACTGTCGACCCCGCCACTCATTCCTAAAATAACTCTTTTATTCAAAATTACCTCTCTAATAACAGATAATTATTCCGCCTTCATCTTCATAAGTAGAAGATAATCCTCTAGCAGGAACAATCAAAACATCTTTAAAATTGTATTTTTCAACAATTTTATCTTTAATCTCTTTTGCTCTATCAAAGCAATTACAGTGAGTAATTACCAAAGTTTTATCTTTAACATTAGTACTATTTTCGCCTATTGCTTCAATTAACTCACAATAAGCTTTTTTTAATCCTCTAACTTTTTTATAAATATCTATTTCACCGTCAACAGCATGCATAACAGGTTTTATAGAAAAAGCAGAAGCTATCATAGCTTTAAGTTTAGAAATTCTTCCATTTTTTATTAAATTATCAAAACTTTCTAAAACAAAAAATAATTTCATTTCTGATATATATTTTGTTACATTGTCAACAATTTCTTGAAAAGCCATTTTTTTATCTATACATTCTTGTAACTTCAAAGCAACTAAAGTTTCTCCAGCGGCGGCAGATTTAGTATCAAAAACATGGATTAATCTTTCACCTTTTTCAAGTACCATAGTCTTAGCTAAACAAGCATTAGAATATGTTGCACTCAATTTCCCTGACAAAGTAAAACAAAAAACTTCTTTAGCTTTTTCAAATTTATCCATAAAAAGCTTAGGAGATGGTGCAGCAGTTTTTACAGAACTTGCTTTTTTCATATCTTCTACATATTTATCAACATCTAAATTTTCATCATCCAAATAATCAACATCATCAAGTTGTAATGTTAAAGGTACTAATTCTATCTCTAATTTGCTTTTTAACTCCTCAGTTAAATCACAACAACTATCAGCAACTATTAGTCTATCTTTCATACTATCCTAACCTTTCTTCAATAAATTTTGCAAGTTTTTTAGCTTCTACTTCTAATTCCTCTTGATTTTCTCCTTCAATCATAACTCTAACCAAAGGCTCTGTTCCAGAAGGTCTTATTAAAACTCTTCCATTTCCAGAAAATTTTTCTTCTATTCTATTTATTTCATCTACTATTTCTTTATCTTGAGCATAAGCATTTCTATTTTCAAGCTTAACTTTTGCGTTTACTAAAACTTGTGGGTAGGAAATCATAAGTTCATTAAAATATGATAAATTATTTATACTACTAGCAACCAATTCACAAATCTTAAGAGCTGTAAAAGTTCCATCTCCTGTTGTACTATCATTCAAGAAAATCATATGTCCAGATTGTTCAGCACCTAAAATATAGTCGTGTTCAAGCATTTGTTCAAGTACAAATCTATCTCCTACTTTTGCAGCTACAAAATCAACATCAATAGAATCCAAATATTTTTTAAGTCCAATATTACTCATTACAGTTCCAACTACAGCATTGTTAGTAAGTTCTTCTTTTTCCTTATAAGACTTAGCCATAGCCGCTAAGATATGGTCTCCATCCATGATATTTCCTTTTTCGTCAACAGCTAAACATCTGTCAGCATCTCCATCAAAAGCGAATCCCATATCTACATCATTTTCTAAAACAGCTTTTCTTATAACTTCCATATTTGTACTGCCACAATCCAAATTAATATTCTTCCCATCCGGTGCAGTATTTAAAGAAATAACCTCTATATCTAATTCTTCAAATAATTTTCTAGCTATTTTATAACTTGCACCATTTCCAAAGTCAACAGCTATTTTTAAATTAGAAAAATCAGCATCTACTCTTGATTTTAAATAATCTGTATAAATTGAAACAGCTTCTTTTTCCTCTGAAAAAATTCCTTCTTGAACTTCTCCAAAATCAAAATTTTCATCATCTAAAATACTTTCAACTTGAAATTCTATTTCATCAGAAATTTTAAATCCATTTTCGTTAAAAATTTTAATACCATTATATTTATAAGGATTATGAGAAGCCGAAATAACCGCTCCTCCTACTGCTTTAAAATATTTTATTAAATAAGCAACTGTAGGTGTAGGTGCTATGCCAATGCTAACAACATTAAAGCCCATTTCCAACAAACCCTTAGCTAAATTATTTTCAAGATTTTTTCCACTTTCTCTAGTATCTCTACCTATTATAAATAACTTTTCTTCATTATCTTTTAAAATATAACCAACAGATTTTCCAATTTTATAAGCAAGTTCATCTGTTAAATTTTCTCCATAAACTCCTCTTACTCCATCTGTTCCAAAATAATTACCCATTTTTTCTCCTATTTTTCAAAATTATTTATGATTACATACTTAATCAAAATAATTATATCATAAAACTTAAAAAAAATCATTACTTACAATAAAAAACAATGTATAATATACTACAACAATCTTCTACATAGAAAAATTATGATTAGTATTACATACATTGTATTTTTTAAATTTCTTCTTTAATTTTAAATTGTGCCATTAATATACTAAGCAATGTTATTCCAATTACAATAAGATAAATAGATTTATTTTGCTCAAAACCCAAAATTCCATTAGGAATTAATCTTGAAATCCATAGATATACTCTATCGCCAAAATATACACCCATTGCGAAAAAAAGTTGAAATATTCCCATACTTACATTTCTATCTTCCTTTTCAAAATATTGCATAGCCATTGAAATCAGACAAGTATATGCAATTCCATATCCAAAACCATTAAAAATATATCCAAAAAATGCTGGGAGATAAGAATTTGTTAATAAAATTATTATATAGAAAACTAAGTTTGAGGCCAATCCTAAAACTAGAGTTTTTTCAATTCCTAACTTCTTGGCAAAATAAGTTCCAGCTAGTACACTTGCAATAAGTTGAGGAAAAGCAAAAAACACATCAATATACGCTAAAAATATCGGTGGCATATTCAAATTAACTTTTGCATAGGCAATCATATTTGCACCGGATGTTGAAAATTTTATAAATGAAACTAAAATTGCTATTAAACAAATATATAAATATCCTTTAAATTCAAAAACTTTTTTAACTTTTCCCATACTAAATCTTTTTGCAGAATAAGAAACATCTTTAACAAAAAATGTTAAAATCAAAGCTACAATTGAGATTGTTGCAGAAAGTGTCCAAAGCAATTTAAAATTTTTATAAGCCCCATATGTTGATAGATATTGAATAGGTGCTGCAATAAATTCTGCTAAAAGTGGCGCTATTGATAGTATAGATGCTGAAATTGCAGCTTTTTCTTTAGAAAAGGTCTCTGAAAACAAAACATTAAATACTGCAAGCATTGAGGCACATATCCCCATAGCTATTGACGAAAAATAAAGTGTATTATAGCTTGGTCTAAAAACTAACATCAATGATGATAAAGTCAAAACGAAAAGCGCAATTTGTATAAATATTTTTTTCCTATTAAAAATATCACTCAATATAAAAATTGGAAGTCGTATAAAACAGCTTATAAGTCCGTATGCAGAAGTTATTTGTGCAGCTAAAACAATTGAAAAACTAAGTCCTCCCTCTTCCATTGGACTTATGGCATAGAGCTTTCTATATGCTCTTACTACTGTTATGCCACTCCAAAAAAGTACAAATAACCAAAATATCAACTTTTGATT
>CABRGI010000131.1 GCA_902470455.1 uncultured Parvimonas sp. | reverse complement strand
TGATTTATCCATAGATGATATTGATATTTTCAGAGATGAATTGAATATAATGAAATACAAAAAGAATTCATTTTTATTTAAACCCGGAGATAAAGCCGATACGATGTATATAATAGCCAGCGGTAAAATAAAAGTTTACACTATAAGCAGTTCAGGAATTGAACAAATGCTATACATCTATCAAAAAGATGATTTTATTGGCGGACTTAATCTAATAAAAAAGACAGGTTATATCTACTATGGTCAAGCCATTGAAGATACAATGGTAATCTCTCTTTCTAAAGACTGTTTTGATAAAATTATAAATAAATATCCTAAAGTTACAATAAAGATTTTAGAAGAATCATTTTTAAGAATTCGCCATGCAGAAGATTTAGTAACAAGACTTATAGAAAACAGTGCAGATGTAAAAGTTGCATCACTTCTTTTGAGTTTGGCTAGAAATTTTGGAGTGAAAAAAATTGACGGAATTTTACTTGAATTAAATATAAGCCGTGAAAATATGGGCTCATTCGCAGGACTAACAAGAGAAACTGTAACTCGAAAACTTGCAGAACTAAATGCAAAAGGAGTTATAGAGCTGATTGAAACAAAAAAAATACTAATAAAAGATGTAGATTATTTAAAAAATATTATAGGATAGAGATAATGAAAATTATCTCTTTTTTTTGTGAAAAAATATTTCTATCATAGTATTCGAAAAAGCAAAATAATTCACGTCAAAGTGTTTTTTAAAGAGATGTCCCCAACACGTCATCTCGAGCGTAGTCAATCTAGCCCTAACTTTAAACAAAAGTAGGTCTGACTGAGTCATTGTATATAAAAAATAGTTTACGTCACAATATTTTGCAAACAAATACCCCTAACACGTCATCTCGACCGGAGTGTAGCAAAGCGAAACGTAGTGGAGAGATCTCATACTATTATTTGTTTACAAATAATAGTAAGTCCTGTAAATGACTTAGAAGTAAAACAATTAGATAAAATTATTGTGTAAATCTCCTAAAGCTCATTATAATAAAAAATTTTTTATAGTCAATCAAAATTGAATCAAAGATTTTCTTATTGTTTTAAGGCCTTTTTAATTTTATCATCATATTTTGTTGAATTTTATAAAAAATATGGTATAATAAAAAATATCACGAGTTTTATACCATAATTATAATTTCTAATAAATATAATAGTAAGGAGAGAATAAGTTGGAGTGTTATGGTATTTTTAAAAATAGACTTAAGTTTGCTTGTATAAAATAATCAAAATATTAAAGTAAATATAAGGTCCATTTTAAAGAATAATTATAAGGAGGATAATATAGTGAAAAAAAATGTAATTAGTATATTAATGATATTTGCGTTATTATTCGGTACTGTTGCACCTAGTTTTGAAAAAGTGTCTTTTGCGAATAAGAGTAATGAAAATAATATTGTTTATACTGACAAAAAGATTAACTATGATGCCAAAAAGAGTTTAACTGATAGCTCTAAACATAATGAAAACGATATAGAAAAAACAAAAAAAGAAGTGGATATAAAAACTGGTATCAAAGCTAATAATACTAAATCTAAAGAGGGTAAAAAGACAGATTCTATGTCAGAAAAAACTTTAGAAAAAAATAAGAGTGAGAATAAAAAGATAGAGAAGGATAAAAAATCTGATACTGAAAGAAATAAATCAAAAGAACAAACTTTTATTACTGAAGTTCGTGATATTATGAGAACTCCAAAAGAGGTTGATGCTACGATAGTAGAGTTTAAGATAGTAAGAGATAATAATGAAAATCCAACTGGCACATTTAATTTCTATGAGGCATTTAAAATAAAGATTAAATGGGATGCTAGTAAATATGGCAAGATTTTAAAAAAAGGAGATTTTTTCAAAATTAGAATTCCGGAAGAATTCAGATTGGTACATAAAATAGAGTTTGATTTAAAAACTAAAGATGGACAAGTTTTGGGACATTTAGTTGCAACTCCTAATACCAATGGTGGTGCTGATGTTGTAGTTACTTTTAATGAATATGTAGAAACACATGAGAATATAAATGGTGAATTCTCTCTTGATTCAGCATTTAATATTTCTAAATATATTAAGAAATCAGATGGAAGTTATACTATATCTTATACTTTTGATGGAAAGACATATAATCATAATATTAAACCGAAATCAAATGTAAGTAATAATGATGTTTTTGTAAAGTGGGCAAATAAAACTCAAGATGGTTTAAATGAAGCAGAATGGGTTCTTAGGTTAAATTTTAAAAAGGGTATTTTTGCAAATGTTGTTATTAGTGATGAGCTCACATCTGAAACGGGAGTATTGCCTTTAAATATAAAATATAAACCGGATACATTTAGACTTAAACAAGTAGAGTTTAACAGTACTGGAGATGATATAAGTGGAGATAGATATAAATTTATTAAATATGAAGAATTGAAAAATTATATTACTTTTGACAAAGATATGCGAAAATTTACCTTTAGAATGAGTGATTTCTTAAAGGACAAAGGTTATTCCATAGATGGTAAGTTAAATGAAACACAGTGGTATCTATTTTACAAATCCACTTATGAAAAAGGATTAAAATTAAAAAACAAAGCAGAATTTAAGTCAAAAGAAGAAACAATTGAAAGATCTAGTTATTATCAATCTGCAGAAGGAAATGGTTCCGGTGGTGGTGACTTAACAAACAAAATCAAAATTAAAAAAGTAGATTCTGATAATACTGATAAACTTCTAGCAAATGCAAAGTTTAAAATTATAAAAAAAGGCGATCCTAACAAGGTATGGAATATCGTGACTGATGCTAAAGGAGAGGCGGAAACAGAACGTCTTTCTCAAGGTGATTATGAAATAATAGAGACAGATGCACCTCTCGGTTATATGCGTGACGACAAGCCTATACCGGTAAAAATTATAGATGGTCAAGCAACGATTACAACTATTAAGAATAAAAAGACAAAAATAGAAGTAAAAGTAACAAAAGCTTGGGAAGATAAAGATAATCAAGACGGAAAGAGACCTGAAAGTATAATAGTTAAGTTATTTGCAAACGGACAACCAACTAATAAAACTATTACTTTAACAAAAGAAAATGGTTGGAAGGGAAGTTTTGATAATCTTGATGAATACAAAGACGGAAAAAAGATTGATTATTCAATTGAAGAAGAAGATGTTGGAAATGGATATGCAGGTTTTATCACACAGCCATCAGAAACAGAGTTTAAAATAATAAATACAAGACAAACTGAAAAAGTAAATATAGCAGGAGAAAAGACTTGGAACGATAATGATGACCAAGACGGAAAGAGACCTGAAAGTATTAAGGTTACTTTATACAAAACTGTAAACGGAGTAAAAAGTAAAGTAGAAGAAAAAGATGTTACAAAAGCAAATGGTTGGAAATATGAATTTAAGAATTTGCCAAAATATGAAAAAGGTAAAGAAATTAAATACAGTATAGAAGAAGATTCAGTAGCGGGTTATATAGGTTCATTGGATGGCTATAATCTTACTAACACTCATACACCTGAAAAAGTAAATGTAGCAGGAGAAAAGACTTGGGAAGATAAAGATAACCAAGATGGAAAGCGTCCGACAAAAATTAAGGTTAAATTACTTAAACAAGTTGAAAATGAAACTCCTATAGTTGTAGAAACAAAAGAAGTTTCAAAAGGCACTGATGGTAAGTGGAAATATGAATTCA
>CABRGI010000130.1 GCA_902470455.1 uncultured Parvimonas sp. | reverse complement strand
TTCGTCAAAAGAAAGTGAATCCATAGGATTTTTACCATATAACCAATTATCGCAAATATGCATCATACATTCAATTCCGGCAGTTGTGGAATTTAAAAGCTCTCTTACAGTAAATTCTGTCCTATTTAAAACAGCCATCAACTTATCTTTTTCAATTCCATTTTTTACTATTTCTCTTAAAGTATTTTCAACAATTTCTTTGAATTTATCTAAATTTTCTCTTTCAGAATTTACAATAAATACTCCAAAACTTGAAAATTTTGTAGATTCCATAGCAATAGGTGCAACATCTTCGCAAATATTTTCTTTAAGAATTGCCTCTTTTAAATAAGCACCTTGCATTTCAACTAATAGGTCATTTAATAACTTTGAGATAATTCCATCTTTTAATCCATCACTTTCTCCAAAACATGAAACATAGGCTAAAAATGTTTTATTTTTAGTATCTTCATCTTTAGAAACTGAATATTCATCAAAGACATTTTTAGGCTTATCAAAAGGTTTTTGATTTCCTTCAAAATTGTCAAGTTCTTCCTTTTCAAATTTTGAAAGATATTCTCTATCCAAAAATTCAAGTCTTTCTTCCATATCACAATCCCCATATAAATAAATATATGAGTTTGAAGGATGATAGTATTTTGAATGAAATTCACAAAAATCCTCATAAGTCAATTTTGGAATTTCATAAGGTTCCCCACCCGATTCTTTGGCATAAACAGTATCAGGACAAAGAGCATTATTTACTCTATAATAAAGAGTTGTTTCGGGAACTGAATAAGCCCCCTTCATTTCGTTATAAACTACACCTTTGATATTAAGCTCGTCTTCTTCGTTTTCAAGTTCATAATGCCAACCTTCTTGCATAAAAATTCTTCTATCTGTTTTCATTACCGGATAAAAAACAGCATCCATATATACATCCATTAAGTTTTTAAAGTCTTTTTCATTTCTACTTGAAACCGGATAAACTGTTTTATCAGGAAAAGTCATAGCATTTAAAAATGTTGCTGTACTAATTTTAACCATATCCATAAAAGGTTCTTTAGTTTGAAATTTTCTTGAACCTGAAAGTACGCAATGCTCAATTATATGGCAAATTCCCGTATTATCTGTAGGAATAGTTTTAAATCCAATACCAAAAGTTTTATTGTCATCATTATTTTTCATCAAAAAAACTCTAGCACCTGTTTTTTCGTGTTCAAGTAAAACACAATCAGAATTTACATCCTTTATATATTTTTCTTGAATTAATTTATATCCTTTATACATATTGCCTCCTATTTTGTAATGAATTCTAAAACAGCTTCAGCTGTTTTTTCCATATCGGAAATAACTAAATATTCTTCAATTGTATGAATTTTATACATTCCAACTCCTAAAATCACAGAATTGAAACCATTTTTTAAATAAATATTTCCATCACAACCTCCACCTATTTTAATAGGTTTTGCTGTAACTCCAACTTTTTTATAAGCATCTAAAACTCTATTTAATAAGACATTTCCATCAATTTGTTTTAGCGGTGGATAATCATATTTAACTTCAATATTACATTTTACTTCAAAATCTTTTGCAGTTTTTTCGAAAATATCAATATAATTATCTACATTTTCTTTTGCTTCAACTTCATTTAAACATCTAACTTCCATTCTGATTTTACAATCTTTAGGAACTACATTTGTCGGAAAGTCAGATATTATACTTCCGATATTTGAAGTAGTATGGTCATTTAATCTTCCTATTTTCATCTTTGCAATAGCATTACTCATAGCTATGATTGCACTTCTTCCCTTTTCAGGCTCAATTCCCGCATGTGCAGAAGCTCCCTCATAATGAACATTTATCTTATACATACAAGGTCCTTCAACAGCTACTAAATCTGCTCCTCCACCATTGTCAAGAACAAGCATATCTTTTGCAGGCATAAATTCAGCTGGAATTTCTTCCCATTTAATTGATTTCGCACCCAAAAGTCCAACTTCTTCTGACGGAGTTATAACTGCAAATACATCATTATGTGGCAAATTATTTTCAACTAAATTTTCAAAAGTTTCTAAAATTATTGCAACTCCGCCCTTATCATCTCCTCCTAGAGTTGTTTCAGTGCTTGTTTTAACAAGTCCGTCTTCAACATAAACATCCAAATCCTTTGAAGGTTCAACAACATCCATGTGAGCGGAAAGAGAAATAGGCTTTAATTTTACATCATCACTATTTTTTTCAAGTTTTGCAATAATAACAGGAGTATTACCACCATATTCTGCTGAATTATCATGTAAAATATATTTAACACCAAGTTTTTCTAATCTTTCTACTATATATTTCATTACATTTATTTCGTTTTTTGACGGCGAATAAATCTTTACCAAATCCAAAAATATATTTAAAAGTCTTTCCTTATTCATATTAAATCTCCTTTAACATTTCAATAATATTTTCAAGCTTCATTCCTCTACTTCCCTTTACCATAATTAAAGTATCGTCTGAAATGATTTCTTTAACCTTCTTTACAACTTCCTCATTAGTATCAAAGTGGAAAAGATTATTTACATTAAAGTTTCTATTAGCCCCATTATAAATATCCTTAGCCAACTCTCCAATGCAAATAACATAATCAATCTTATTTTTGTCTATCTTTTCTCCTACTGCAAAATGAAGTTTTCTTTCATTTTCTCCAAGCTCAAGCATATCGGAAAGAATTAAAATTTTATTTTTGTAACCTTTCATAGTATAAACTGTTTCTATACAGGACGTTAGACTTTGAGGATTGGACTTATAACAGTCATTTAAAACATCAAAACTTGGTAAATGCATAAGTTCCATTCTCATTCCTGTAAGTTTTACATTTGAAAGTCCTCTTACAATGTCACCATAATTCATTCCTAAAAGTCCTGCAATTGTAATTGCTACTGAAACATTATAAATTTGATGTTTTCCAATAAAAGGAATACTGTAAGCATATTCTCCGATTGAAAAACTACTTCCCTCTTCATCAGAACGAATAGGTCTTATGATTATGTCAGAATCTTCTCTTGTACCTATTTTAATAACTCTTTGTGAAATTGTATATTCTTTTATAACTTCTCTTAAAATTTCATCATCATTATTATAAATAAAAATTCCATCAGCTTTTAAACCTTCTAAAATTTCAAACTTTGCTCTTGCAATATTTTCTTTAGTTCCAAGCTCTAACAAATGACTATCCCCGATATTTGTAATAACTGCAATATCAGGCCTTGCAATATTCGTAAGAATTTTAATTTCTCCAAAGCGCTCCATTCCCATTTCCAAAACGACGACTTCATCATCTAAGTCCATTTCCATAATTGTTTTTGGAACACCTATTTCATTATTAAGATTTTTTGCAGTCTTATGAACCCTAAAATTCTCCCTTAAAATCGCAGCTAAAATATCTTTAGTTCCTGTCTTACCATTTGAGCCGGTTATTCCTATAACCTTAGCTCCGGTTGCTTTTAAATAACTACTTGCAAGTTTTTGATATGCTTGTAAAGTATCATCTACAATAATAATCCCGGAATCTAAATATGGTGTAGGGTGATTCTTATCCCATAAAGTTGCAATCGCTCCTTTTTTTATAGCTTCAAAGGCAAAATTATGTCCATCAAATTTTTCTCCTACAAGCGGAATGAATAAATTATTCACTTTTATATCACGAGTATCTGTAGAAACTCCCTCTACAATCTTATCTTTCATACTT
>CABRGI010000129.1 GCA_902470455.1 uncultured Parvimonas sp. | reverse complement strand
TTCTTACAATTTTAGAAACTTCAGCTACAATAAAAGGTAAAAAAGCAAGTGGAATTGCAACTGCTAACTCTTTTATTCCTAATGAAACAGTGTCAAAATATGGTTGTAAGAATGGTATATATACAACTATTAACATCATAAAGAAAGATAAAGTTGTTCCGTAAACCAAAGTTTTATTTGAAAATACTCCAATATGGAATAATGTAAATCTACTGCTTCTAACAGAATAACTTCTCAAAAGTTCTGCTGTTATAAGTGTAAAAAATGCAACAGTTCTTGCTCCTTCTATATGATCAGGGTAATGATGCATTCCATAGAAATATGCTCCTAGTGTTGCAACGGTAATTGCAATTGATTGAGAAATTATACTATAAATCATTTCCTTATCTAAAATTGGTTCATTTGGATTTCTAGGTGGAACTTCCATAATATCTTCATCACCTTTTTCAACTCCAAGTGCGAGTGCAGGGAAACTATCTGTAACTAAATTTAACCAAAGTAATTGAATTGGAATAAATGGTACAGGTATATTTAATAATATAGATATTAAAACTATCAAAATTTCTCCAACATTACAAGACAATAAGAAGGAAACGAATTTTTTAATATTTGAATAAATTATACGTCCTTCGTGAACTGCTGATACTATTGTAGCAAAATTATCATCTGTTAAAATTACATCTGAAGTATTTTTAGCTACATCAGTTCCAGTAATTCCCATTGAAACACCAATATCAGCTCTCTTAATTGCAGGAGCATCATTTACTCCATCACCTGTCATTGCAGCAATATGACCATTTTTCTTTAAAGCACTAACTATTTGCACTTTATTTTCAGGACTTACTCTTGCAAAAACTCTTGTAGTTTTAACAACTTCACAAATTTCTTCTTCAGTCATTTTATTTAGTTCACGACCCATAATCGCTTTTGAATTTTCATCCAAAATTCCTAAATCTTTTGCTATGGCAACAGCAGTTTCAAGATAGTCACCTGTAATCATGATTGGAATTATTCCAGCTTTCTTACACTCTTTAATTGCATCTTTTGCTTCAGGTCTTGCAGGGTCAATCATCCCCATAAGTCCAACAAAAACCATATCTTTTTCAATATTTTCTGAAGTTTTTTCTTCAGGTAATAAATCAAATTTTCTATATGCAAATGCTAATACACGAAGTGCTTGTTTAGCAAATTGACTATTTTGTGAAAGTACTTTTTCTTTTAATTCAGAAGTAAATTCTTCCTCTTTTCCATTTATTAAAATATATTTACAATTATCTATTACAATATCAGGAGCACCTTTAGTTGCAGAAATTATATTGGATGAAAAAATATTTTCATTAAATGTTGTCATCATCTTTCTTGTTGAATCAAAAGGAATTTCTGCAATTCTTTTATGGATTTCATTTAATTCATCTTTAGAAATACCAACTTTTTCTGAAAGAGTAAGCAATGCTCCCTCAGTAGGGTCTCCTGTAATTCTATAACTATTTTCATCTTTGATAAGTTTAGCATCATTAACAAGAGTAGAAATTTTAGAAGTTGAAATAAAACCTTCTATTTCTTTAGCATTAATTTTTACTCCATCTAAAAGCACATCTCCAACAGGTTCATAGCCTGTTCCTTCTACATCATAAACTAAATTATTTACGAAAACTTTTTTAACAGTCATTTCATTTTGAGTAAGAGTTCCCGTTTTATCAGAACAAATTACTGTTGTAGTTCCCAATGTTTCAACTGCTAAAAGTTTTTTTACAATTGCATTCTTTTTAACCATTTTTGTCATACCAAGTGATAGTACTATTGTAACTATTGCAGGTAATCCTTCAGGAACTGCAGCAACTGCAAGTGATATTGCAGTTAAAAGCATAAGTAAGAATTTTTGTTTATATAAAAGTCCAACTATAAAAACTACAATACAAACTCCTATCGTTATAAGACCTAAAGACTTTGAAAGTCCTGCAAGTTTTCTTTGAAGAGGAGTGTCTTCATCTTCAAAAGAATCAAGAGTTGTTGCAATTTTTCCAATTTCAGTATTTTCTCCTGTAGATACTACTACTCCCTTTCCTCTACCATAGGCAACGATAGTTGAAGAATATGCCATATTTTCTCTATCACCAATCTCAATTTCACCATCATAAATCTTATCGGCAAATTTTTCAACTGGTACAGATTCTCCGGTTAAAGATGCTTCATCAATCTTTAAAATATAACTTTCAATCAATCTTAAATCTGCTGGAATAATATCACCAGTTTCAAGCTCAACAATATCTCCAACAACAAGTTCCGGAGAAGGAATATGAACTAATTTCCCATCTCTATAAACTTTCGCCATGGGACTAGCCATTTTTTGTAAAGCTTCAATAGCCTTTTCAGCTTTTCCTTCCTGATTAAGTGAAAGAATTGCATTTACAATTACAATAGCTATAATTATAAAAGCATCCGTTATTTCACCAACAATAGCTGACATAATACAAGCCCCGATTAGAATTAAAATCATCGGATCTTTAAATTGGTCTATAATTTTTGAAAGAAGTGATTTTTTATTCTTTTGTTTTAACTCATTTCTTCCGTTTTTTTCTAAAAGCTCGACGGCTTTTTCACTTGAAAGTCCATTTTTTACATCGCTTTCAAGTTCTTTGATACATTCATCAACACTTTTGTTGTACCAAGACATAGATTTTCCTCCTTAATTTAAGGCTTTTTTTTGCATAAAAAAAACCTTGTTTAATAAAATTAAACAAAGGTCTTGCTTCCTATTGAAATAGTTAGGTGTTTAGCCGGGATAAACCGTATTGACGACTAAACAAAATTAGCTACTCCCCTTTATCGAATATATTATACTAAATTTAGAAAAATTTTTCAAGTAAAATTAATTAAATTTGAAAAGGTGTTTTAAAATTTTTTAAAACACCTTTTATCCTATTTCTTTATAATTTTAACAGCGGTACCTGAACAAGTAACCATCATCATACTATTTGATGCTCCAAGCATTTCGTAATCCATTTTAAGTCCAACAACGGCATTTGCTCCAATTTCTGTTGCCCTTTCCACAATTTCATCTAAACTTTCTTCTCTTGCACCCATTAATTCTTCTTCATAAGAATAAGAACGTCCTCCAAAGATATCTCTTAATCCAGCTTTTAAATCTTTTACAAAATTTACTCCTGTTATTACTTCACCGAATACAACGCCATTATATTCAATAATCTCATATCCTTCAATATTATTTGTTGTTGTAATTATCATATTTATATCTCCTTTTTAAAACTGCAAATTAACTTTTTCTGTTAATAAATTTTAAATACTAACTAACTATATACTCTATACTTATTTAGTATTTACTTTTACTTTTTCCAATACAATATTACCTTTTTTAACATCTAAAAATAGTTTTTCATCACTAAGAATTTGATTTTTTAAAATTTCATCAGCTATTTTATTTTCTAGTTCTGATTTAATAATTCTTTCAAGAGGTCTTGCTCCATAAGACTTATCGTATCCCATATCAGATAATTTTTTTACAATTTTATTACTATATCCAATATTTAGTCCAATATTTTTAAGTCTTTTTTTCAATTTTTCAAGCAAAAGTTCTGTAATTTTTAATATATCTTTTTCATCTAATTTTGAAAATACAATTATATCATCTACTCTATTTAAAAATTCAGGCTTAAACATAATTTTCAGTTCAGAATTTACAATTTCTTTAATTCTGTCATATTCTTTTTCTACTTCATCTTTTTTGGAAGAAAATCCTAAAGTATTTTTCTT
>CABRGI010000128.1 GCA_902470455.1 uncultured Parvimonas sp. | reverse complement strand
CTGCAAGTAAACTCTTTGCTAATTGATCTGTTCCGACATCTATAGCATAAACTTTTTTTGCATTTTCATTTAACATAATTTGTGTAAATCCACCTGTTGAAGCACCAATATCCATACAAACTAAATTATTCAAATCGAGATTAAAGTTTTTAATAGCAGAATCCAATTTAATAGCTCCTCTTCCAACATAACTATCTTCAAAAGTTAAATTTATAGTTATTAAATTAGGATTTTCAATAATCATAGAAGCTTTTTCTATCACTTTTCCATCATAAAAAGCTCTTTTTTCAGTAATAATTCTTTTAGCATGAGTCCTTGACTTTACAAGTCCTAAATTTACTAAACAAATATCTGCTCTTTCCATTAGTAAGTCCTTTTTGCCATATAATCTATAAAATCTATAAAAAATTCTTTTCTTCCTAAAATTTTATTAATTTCTTTTAAAGAAATTCTTTTTAATTCTTCAATTTTCTTTTCAACTTCATTCTTTCCTAAAACTGTTGCAAAGGTCTTTTTGTTTAATTTGATATCCTCATCATAGTCAAATAAATCATCTTGAAGTTGGAAAACAAGTCCTAAATTTTTAGCATAAATTTCTAAATGTTTCAAATCTTCATCACTTGCTCCTGCGAGTTTTGCACCTGCTAGAATTGATGCCTTAAAAAGTTCACCTGTCTTTAATGCATTTATCTTTTCAATATCAGTTAAATTCTCTATATTATTTTTAAGATCTAAAAACTGGCCATAAATCATTCCATTTATTCCACTTGAATTTAAAATTATTTCACTCGCAGAAATAGCGTTTTTTATTTCATCAATATTCTCAAGTTGTTTAATAGCTTTAAACATAATTAAATTTGCATTATTTAAAAGTTCATCTCCAACCAAAACTGCATTTGACTGTCCATATTTACCATAAACAGATAAAACTCCTCTTCTGAATTTGTCATTATCCATTTCCGGTAAATCATCATGTACTAATGAATAGTTATGAATAAGCTCAATAGAAATCGAAAAGTCTATCGCTACATCCGAAATATCACGATAAATTTTAAAAGCCTCTAAAAGCAAAATTGCTCTTATTCTCTTTCCACCAACGGAAAAAGAATAAGCACACATTTTTTCAAACTCATTATTATCTGAATAAACTTTATCCAATCTTTCTTCAATTATGCTTTTATCATTAAGAATTAATTCTTTGAAATCTTTCATTATAACTCTAAACTCACTTGCCCGTCTTCTAATGTTTTTTCTACAAATTTTTGATCTTCATCTTCTGCCTTTTCATCAAATAAGAAAAGTCTGCCTTCTTCCTTTTCTAATATTTCAACTAACTCTTTATGAAGTTTCATCCCTTTTTTATATAATTCAATACTTTTTTCAAGACTTAATTGTTCTTTTTCTAAAGTATTTACTATTTTTATAAGTTCTTCAATTCCTTTATCATAATTTTCCAACTTAATTGCCATCTATAATCTCCTTAACATCGGAAATAATCTCTCCATTAGAAACCTTAAGTTTCAAAGAATCTCCTACATTTACATTACTAATATCCTTTACAATTTCATTTTTTTCGTTATAAATTATGCTATAACCTCTATCTAAAACACTTGTAGGATTTATAATTTCCAAAGACTGTCTCTTAAAATCAAGTAGTTGTTTATTATATTTAAAAACTGATGTGATTTTTTCATTTAAAGATTTTCTTAAATTTTCAAGATTTTCTTTCAATGTAGTTATTCTATTAACCGGATTGTAGTATTCCAATTCTTTTTTGAAATGTTCTAACTGGATTTTTTCAGCAGAAATTTCTTCTAATATATTTTTATTAAGTTTTTTTTCAGCATGATTTAAAAACTCTTTTAATTCATCCATACTTACAGATGAAAGCTCTGCTCCTGCTGTCGGGGTTGCAGCTCTTTTATCTGCAACAAAATCCGTAAGCATAGTATCTATCTCATGTCCTACTGCTGATATAATCGGTTTTCTACAATTAAAAATGGTTCTAACGAGATTTTCATCATTAAAAGCATTCAAATCTTCAAAAGAACCACCACCTCTACCAACTATAATTGTATCAATAAAATCAAGTGAATCTAAATATCTTACACCTTCAGCTATTTCTTCACTTGCTCCAATTCCTTGAACTTTTGCAGGATAAAAATATATATTTGCTATCCTGTACCTTCTTCTCAAAGTATTTAAAATATCACGAATTGCAGCCCCATTTTTAGCTGTAACAACTCCTATGTTTTTTGGAAATCTAGGAATTGCCTTTTTGAATTCAACATTAAAAAGGCCTTCTTTTGAAAGTTTTTCTTTTAGAGCTAAAAATTGCTCATATAAATTTCCACGCCCAACCTCTTCAACATTTTTACAAAGAATCTGATAGTAGCTTCCCTTTTCATAAGTCATAACAGTTCCTGTTACGACAACCTTTTGTCCGTCAGTAAGATTTAAGTTTTGTGCAATCGGAACAGTTTTAAAAACTACACATTTAAGCATAGCTTCGTCATCTTTTATACTAAAATAACTATGACCGCCCGATTTTTTAAAATTAGATACTTCGCCTTCAACACTAATATTGGATAAAAAAGAGTCTCTCCTAAGTACATTTGCAATATACTTACTAACTTCTTTTACCTTAAATGCTGTCATCAAAATTCTCCTATTTTAAAATAACATTAAAAGAGTACCACCAATAGTAAATATACTTACTGCTGGAAATATACTTTCTTTTAATTCCTTTAAAGATGTTTTAGGAATAGCTATAAAAGCCATTAGAGTACAAACTACAGGAACATAGAATGTAATAATTAAATACGCATTTCTCCAAGGCAAAAAGTTCAAATTCATATTATATTTAAAAAATATAAATATACCAATACAAATAGCACTAAAAATTGGATAAACTACCCATCTTTTTTTCTCTTCTGTTCCAACTAAATATGTTGAAACTGCTATTCCTGAAAAAATAATACCAACAAATACGATTAACATTAAAGTATTAAATATTCCCATAACTACCTCCCAAAATATATTATTTTTTTGATCTAACGATAGTTCCTAATATTCCATTTATAAATTTATATGAAGCCTCCGTAGAATACTTATTTGCAATTTCTATTGCTTCATTAATTGCAACACTTTCAGGAATATCATCTAAATAATAAATTTCATTAACTGCAACTCTAAGAATTGCCAAATCAATTTTAGCTATTCTATTGTAATTCCAACATCCTTCTAAATTTTCTTTTATTATATTATCAATTTCATCAATATGATCTATTATAGATTTACAATTTTTCCTAATATATTTAAGCTCACTATTAGGTAAATCAAAATACTCTATAAAACTTTCTATTTCATCACATTTAAAACTGTTCTGTATGCTCAGTTGATAAATCAACTTCATACACCACTCACGTGCTTCGCTTCTAGTCATATAAACACTCTACTTTTCAATAGACTCAATACAAATATTCACACCTAAAACTTTAATACTTGTCATTACTTCTATTTTTAATTTTATATTTTCTTGAATTTTTTTAACAATTTCTTCAAATTTTTGTCCATATTCTACAGAAATTCTAACACAAACTTGAATTCCATTTTCTAAAAATTCAATTTCAATTCCCTTCTTAGAATTTTTTGCATTAATTTTTTCAACTTCAGCAGGAATACCAACGATAGATTTTACTCCTTCAACTTCTTTAGTTGCCATTGCAGCAATCATATAGAAAATATCATTTGATATCTTAATACTGCCATTTTCAAATTTACTTTTTGTCATAATTAATACACCTCCACTTAATATGTAT
>CABRGI010000127.1 GCA_902470455.1 uncultured Parvimonas sp. | reverse complement strand
AATTGTAAATTATGATGATCTAATTTCTCTAGGAAGCATGGTTGCCGCAAGAGAAAAAGGACTTGTAAGACTTGAAGGTAAAGAGTATATAATGCAAGATGGAGATGTAGTATATTTTAGATTTAATGTTTAAAAGTTAATTAAGACTAAAAAGACTGTGCAATTAAAAACACAGTCTCTTTTTGTAAAACTAAAAATATTATTTTCCTAAAATATTTTTTACTTCTTCATCTTTTAATTCATAATTGTAAAATAATTTATAAAATTCTTTTACTTCTTTTTCCATATCATATTTATAGATTTCAGGATAAACTAAATTACCAAGCCATTTCATTCCAATTACTCTATTAACTGCTGGTGGCCTTCCGAAGAAGTTATATGGTCCACTAGGAGCGTAAAAAACTTTATTTTCCTTTACAGCTTTTAAAGTTTTAAAAGTTTCTTCTCCTTTAATTTGTTCAGCTAATTCTTTTGATTCAAAAATCAAGAAATCAGGATTTGCTTCTGATAATTTTTCAAAAGGAATTTCGTTTCCGGAACCGCCTTGAACTTTTTCTACAGTAATTGCATTTTGAGCTCCGATAAATTCGATAATATCAGCGTGGATAGATCCTTTTGCATTTGCAAATAATCCTGTTTTTCCACCACCATAGTAAACTTTTTTAACATCTTTTATCTTTGCCTTATTTTCTTCAATTTCCTTATATGTCTTTTTAATATATTCTGAAAGCTCTTTTCCTCTTTCTTTATTTCCTAAAACTTCGGCAAGTCTGTCAAATGCTTCAGGTAATTTATCAAGAGTTAACTCAATGAAAACTACAGGAATTTTTAGTTGTTCTTGTAATTTGTTTAGATCTTCTTCAATTCCCTTTTTCTTTTCACCCATATCAATTATAACATCAGGTTTAGCATTGATAACAGCTTCCATATTAAGATTGGCTTTCTTTCCATAGAATGCACCAAATTCAGGTAAGTTTTTCAACTCATCTGATATGTACTTTTCTGTACTCTTTGAAAATTTTGATGCCACTCCAACTAATTTGTTAGGCTCAAAAATATGCAACATAACTTGTGCAGGATTTCCTGATGGTGCAACTCTTGTAATGTTTTGTTTTAAAGTAACTTCTCTACCCAAGTCATCTTTAAAAACTCTTGTTTCAGACTTTGTTTCTGTTTGTTCATTTTTCTTTTCAGCAGGTTTTGAACAAGCTGTAAAAAGAAGTCCGAAAGTTAAACAAAGAGCTAAAATTCTTTTAAATTTTTTCATATTTCCTCCTTCTCCACCACTACAATGGCTGTATTTTTAGGTTTACAATAAAATTTTGTAAATTTTTCTCCATTGTAATTGTAATCTATATCTTTGATATTAGATATCAAATTAATGTCTTTTTCGCCATACCATTTATTCAAATATTTCATAACTTCTTCATCATCTTTTAACGGTTGACCGAATTCAAAAGTTTGTTTATAAATTTTATATGAAATTTTCCTATCATCTAAAAACTTACAAATATCTTGAATAGTGTTTTTATTCGGATTATGAACTATACTTTTTTCAACATCATTTCGTATTATTATCATCCTTTTAGTAAACAAATCAAAAAAATTGTAAAAATAATCTTCAATATTTCCAAAATGAGAAAATAAAATATTGTCTTTTTTACCAATTTTTTCTATAAGTTCTCCATTATAGCAGTCTGACCAGATTGTTTTAAAATTTTTAATATTATTTTTTGAAATATTTTTTTCTAATAGTTCTAAAACTTGTTCATCATAATCTACCCCAATTATATCACTAAAATAATCAGACAATTTCATAGGTAAAATACCTAATCCACAGCCAAAGTCAATTAAACTTTCTCCTTTTGGAATGATTTTTTTTATTTCTAAAGTCATATTATCGTGGTATTTTGTGTATTCTGAAGCAACTAAATACCATTTTATTCTATCTTCATTCCAAAACATAATCTCGTCTAACCTCCTTATAATCAGGAACACAAAATTTCCCGTTTTCAGTTTCAATTAGATTTATAGCAACATTATATAGTTTTTCTAAAATTTCTTTATTTAAAATGGAGATATCCCCAAATTGACTTTCCTTATTTTTCTTAACTATTAATATTTTATCAGCATAAGTTAAAGCATGATTAGGATTATGTGTTGTAATTAAAAATCCTATATTTTTGCTCTTCAATGAATTGCAAATCTCCATAATCTTTAGCTGATTTCCATAATCCAAATTAGCAACAGGCTCATCCATAAAAATATAGTTGTTAGCTTGAAACAATGCTCTTGCTATTAGCACTAGCTGTCTTTCTCCTCCGCTGATTTGTCTATAGTTTTTATCTTTTAAATAAGAAATCCCTAAAGTTTGTAAAATTTCAACTGATTTTTTATAATCTTCCTTAGTTGTTTTATAGAAAAATCCGTCTTTTTTAGAATAATTTCCCATTAAGATAACATCAATAACTTTATAGTCAAATGCAGGAAAATGAATTTGTGGAATATATGAAATAAATCTTGAAAGTTTTTTGCTGTCCAAAAATTTTAAATCATTATCATCAATCAATACTTTGCCGTTTTTTATAGGAATTAGTTTTAAAATTGCTTTTAAAAGAGTTGATTTTCCGGCACCATTCTCTCCCAAAACACAGATTATCTCTCCTTTATTTAAAGAAAAATTAATATCTTTTAATATTTCATTTTTCCCATAAAAAACTTGTAAATTTTTAACCTCTATCATAATCTCTACCTTTTTTATAAATTAAATACAAGAATATCGGCGCTCCTATAAAAGAAGTAATTATTCCTATTGGAATTTCAGATGTAGTAATATTTCTACACAAAATATCTACAACAAGTAAAAAACTTGCACCTAAAAGTCCTGTTGCAGGAATTACAAATCTATAATCATCTCCGAAAATAAGTCTTGAAAAATGTGGTATTACAAGTCCAATCCAACCTATTATCCCTGTAACTGCTACACTTGAGGCAGTCATTAATGTTGCAAAAAATATTATAATAAATCTTATTTTTTCAGTATTTAATCCAAGTGTTTTAGCTTCTTCTTCTCCCATTGTAAAAATATTTATCTCTATTTTATATAAATTTGAAACTATAAGACCAATTATAATAGGGAAAAAAATAAATTTTAAATCAATCATCTTTACAGAAGCGAAAGATCCCATAAGCCAATATGTTATACTTGGAAGTTGATTTTCCGTATCTGCTACGAGTTTTACAAAAGATATTAATGAAGAAAACAAACTTCCTATCATCATTCCGGTTAAAATAAGTCCTAAAATTCTATCACTTCTAAAAATTTTACTTAAAGTGTAAGTTACAAAAACTGAAAGAATACCTAAACTAAAAGACAAAAGTGTTATTTCAAAAAAATTAAAATACATCAGTATTCCAAATGCACTTCCAAATGCCGCAGCTTGAGTTGTGCCTAAAATATCAGGGCTTACCATAGGGTTTTTCAAAAGTCCCTGATACAATGCCCCACTTGTAGAAACACCCGCTCCTACCAACATGGCACATAGTACACGTGGTACTCTTATATTCCAAATCACCGTACTTTCAGGTGAATTATCAATTATTCCATAAAAAATTCTATTTGTTATTACTTTTATTACATCAAAAAATTTAATAGGATATCGTCCAATACTAAAAGACATTATAAAAGCTAATATTAAAAAGCATCCCAAAAGCACGAATTTTATTCTTGTCTTTTTTTCAGTCATTTCTATCTTCTCCAAAAAATATAACGTTATATAGATTATAAAATATCAAAGTTAAAAAGTCAATTAAATTATTGATTAA
>CABRGI010000126.1 GCA_902470455.1 uncultured Parvimonas sp. | reverse complement strand
AAAAACTAATATAAAAAAATAAATAATTAAAAAACTTCCGATTAATTTGGAAGTTTTTGTAAATTGAATTCGATATAAACATCATCTCCGATATTTTTTTCTCTACCCGTATTTAATTCAATAACTTTTAAAGTTTTTTCATTTTGTTTCTTTAATTTCAATCGATATTCTATGAATGCTCCTCTGAATTGCTTTGCAACAATCTCAGCAGGATTTTCATTTTCATATTCAACTCTTTTAATTTTTTCAGGTCTTATAAAATTATCATTTTCTAATTTATTAGAATTTCCAATAAAAGAAAGCGAAAAATCACTATTAGGAGAATTGTATAATTCAGTAGCTGTCGAATTTTGAATTATTTTTCCTTCATTCATTAAAATAACTCTATCAGCCATTGTAAATGCATCTTCTTGGTCATGGGTTACCAATATTGTGGTCATTTTAAAATATTTTACAAGTTTCTTTATCTCATTTCTCATTGTAATTCTTAAGTTTTTATCAAGATTTGAAAATGGTTCATCAAGCAAAATTAATCTTGGACTTATTACTAAACTTCTAGCAAGTGCAACTCTTTGCCTTTGTCCGCCAGAAAGTTCATGAATTTTTCTGAATTTATATCCTTCAAGTCCAACTATTTTTAAAATTTCCATAGACTGTTTTACTCTATCATATTTTTTTACATTTCTAAATTTTAACCCATAAGCTACATTTTCTAATACATTTTTATTACTAAAGAGACCATAGGATTGAAAAACAGTTGAAATATTTCTCTCTTCAGGATTTAATGAACTAATATCCTCCCCGTTTAAAATTATTTGTCCGGAATCATTTTTAATAAATCCTCCAATTGAATTTAATATTGTAGTTTTACCACAACCTGATGGTCCTAAAATACAGAGAATATTTCCCTCATCAAGTGAAAAGTTTATATCTTTTAAAACTTGTTTTTCCCCATATGTTTTACATAAATTTTTTACTTCTAAAAACATAAAAATCTCCTAATTTATTCAAAATATAATTAATCAACATAAATAGCAAACTAAAAATTAAACAAATCATAATTATTAATAGAGCTATAACTGAGGCTATATTATATTTACCACTATTTATAACATCAAACATAACAAGAGTTAATACCTTTTGTGCTGGATAAACAATAAAAATAATAGAGCCCACAGTAGTCATTGTACTGTTAAATCCATTTATCATACTAATAACAAAATTATTTCTAGTATGAGGTAAAACTACATCTTTAAAAATAAAGAATTCATTTGCACCTAAATCTTTTGCACTTAAAATTTGATTTTTATCTATTGTTTCCAAACTTGAACTAAATACTTTTGTAGAAAAAGGCAGTTGCTTAAATGTAACATTTAAAATTACAATTAAAGCTGTTCCCGTAATATAAATTGGATAATTATTAAAAGCTAATATATATCCTATACCAAAAAATGTTCCAGGTAACATATATGGCATCGTAGCAATAAAATCGAAAATTTTTAAAAATCTTACTTCTCTTATATGAATATAATACTGTAGTAATAATCCAATTAGACTTCCAAAAAAAGCTGATATTAAAGAATAATATATACTTCTAAAAACTGTTTTATCTATATGATCTTTGATATCTAAAAAATGCTCGAGTGTAAAATAAATTTTTCCTTTTGAATAGTCTGTAAATGCAGATAAAATTATTGATCCATACTGTAAAATTAATAAAATCAAAAATAATGCTGATAACAAAACCACAAAAGAATAAATAATCCCTTTTTTACCAATATTTACTTCAGATATATTTGATCCAAAACTTGTATTTGAAATTATTTTTGAATTTTTAATGTAAAATATAAAAGTAAATATAACCGGAATACAAAGTATTATATTCATAGCTCCTGCTTGTATAATATTTCCATCAGAAATAAAAACATTATAGGATTTTGATGCTAAGGTTTCAAAAGAACCTCCTATAATTAAAGGTGTTGAAAAATCAGCAATACTCCTTATAAAACTTAAAATTGCAACAACTTTTATGCTAGGTAATAATTGAGGTAAAATAATATCTAAAATTATATTATTTGTCTTTGCTCCAAGCGACCTTGCACTATTTATCTGCTCCTTATCTATGCTATCAAGTGTTGAAATAATCATAAGAGCACTTAAAGAAATAAGACCTATACTTTGCATTAAAATAATTCCAAAAGGTCCATAAGCATTCAATGATAACTTAAAAATATCATGAGTAATAAAGCCTCTACGTCCAAATAGTTTTATATAAGCTAGAGATGAAACAAAAGGTGGTGATATCATTGTAATCATTAAAACAAATGAAATCAATCTTTTAATAGTCTTTTTTATACTAAAACAAAATACTCCAATAGAAACTGATACAATTGTAGTAATTATTGTAGCAAAAAAAGCTACAAATAAAGAATTATATAGAAGTTTACTCTGTGTTTTTAAAAACATAAATCCTTCTAAAGTAAATTTTCCATCATTAAAAAAAGTAGAAATAAAAACTTTCAAAAAAGGAAATAAAATGAAAGTAAATAAACTAAAAACTAAAGTAAAAATAATAAGTATATCTATAAATTTAAAATATCTTTTCATAACTATAATTAATTAAAAAGGGAGAATAATCTCCCTTTTTTATTGTAAAATAAAAAGCCTCCTTATACTAATACGAAGTAAAGCATAGTAGAATCTTATTTTCCTTGAGTTAACTCTGCCCATCTCTTAAGAATGGCATCTCTCTGTGAACCAAAACTTGAAATATCTTCTTTGATAAATTTATCCTTTGGCAAACCAAGCTCAAAGCCTTTAGTTCCGTCAATAACCATTTGACCTCCATCTTTACCGTCAAGTTCAGCAATCATTTGTTGAATTTCTGGTCTCAAAATAAAGTCTTCAAAAGCTTTTGCAACTTCAAGATTTGGACTGTTTTTAAATATTGCTACACCTTCAGGTACCCAACATAAACCATCTTCAGGATATATAGCTGTTAAATTATTTTTTTGTGCAACATCAAAAGCTGATTTGTCAATTGGAATAATGCCAATTCCAAATTCTCCTGCAACAGTTTTTTCTTGAGGATCTTTTCCTCTTTTACCATAAAATTTAACATTATCATTTAATTTTTTGAAGTAATCCCATGCTTTTTCTTCGCCATATAAATCAATAAGTCCTTTCACATTAGCAAAACTTGTTCCTGAAACTGCAGGATTAGCCATTATTATCTCATTTTTATATTTAGGATCTACAATTTCAGCCCAAGTTTTTGGAATAGGAAGTCCTTTTTCTTGTAAAATTTTATTATTTACTAAAAATCCAACAACTGTTACTCCCTTTGAAATCCAATATCCTTCATTATCTTTAAAACCTTCTTTAATCTTATCAAATCCTTCAGGTTTATACATTTCTAAAAGTCCATCTGTTTTTGCCTTCATGAAAGCATCTATTCCACCACCAAACCATACGTCTGCACTTGGTTTTCCACCTTCAGCTTTAATCTTAGCAATAACTTCCCCACTTGACATTGAAAGAAATTCAACTTTTGCTTTTGTTTCTTCAGAAAACTTATCAAAAAGTTTTTTATACTTTTCAGATGTCGCAACTACATTTAAAGTTTTTCCTTCAAAATTCTTTGTGGATTCTACTTTTGTTTGTTCTTTTTTATCTTCTGGTTTTTTAGCTTGACAACCAACTAATACTAATCCAGTAAGCATTAAAGATAAAATTCTTGATTTTTTCATATCTTCCTCCTAAATTTATATTCACCATAATTTGTAATAATTACGGAATAAATAAATGCAACTTTATAACAATCTATAAAGC
>CABRGI010000125.1 GCA_902470455.1 uncultured Parvimonas sp. | reverse complement strand
AAATAGATGATATCGTTTATTTATAATATATTTTTTTTGGAGGTGTTTTTTATGAAAAAGAAAATTTTTACGATGTTTTTAGCGATTATTATGGTACTATCATCATCAATGATTGGTAATGCAAATGAAAGTATAGTTGACTCAAAAATACAACCTAAAAAGATGAGCCAAGAAATCGAAAGTGATTTTGAAAAATTTATTAATTTTGTAGAAAAAAATCTAGAAATTAATAACAATAGATATATATTGAAAAATATTGAGAGTATAGATACTTATATTCAAAACAATTTTGAAAATATATCAAGAATATTAAATGTAAAAACTACGGACGACGCTATCAAGGTATTAAAAGAAAGATTTGTTGATTTAAATAATAAAGCAAATAATGGAAAGATAATGATTTTGTCAGATGGTTCTTACTATAATTCAGATATGATTTTAATGAGATCTTCTGACCATGTTGTTAGTACTCATTGGTGGGGCGTAAGACATGCATTCTATTCAAGAAGTGCTGCAAGAAGTTTTGCAAGTGAAATAGATGATGCAAGCGATCTTGCATCAGCTGCAGCTACCCTTTTCCCAGGTAGTGTTTCAAGTTTAGTTGGAACATTAACTTCTTGGTATTTAACTGTATTGGCAAATGACATTCGTTATTGGGCTAATGACACATATCATTTTAATACTGATATTGCTTGGACTTTAAATTATAGAATGTATGAAAATTAATGAGGTTCTGTTATGACATCAAAAGAATTATATCTTAAAATATTATTTACTATTCTAATAATCCAAAGTGTATATGTTCATAAGAAATATGTTGTACCGACTTTAAAAAGTAATGGGACTTATGAAGGATATAAATGGTATTTAAGAATAGGGTTAACAGTTGTTGTTTTGATTGTAGTTTATATGGCGTACATTTTATTTTTCGCCCGATAAACTCTTATAAAAATATATTAAAATTTGGAAGTTCTGTTATGACATCAAGAGAATGGTTTCTTTTTGTATTATCTTGGCTTATGATTTTTTATATACAAATCCTTTATAAAAAATTTGTAATACCTAGTATAGAAAAAGAAAAAAATATATCACTTAAAAAATTTGTAATATATAGTAGAATTGTATATTTTGTAATTGTTGTAGGATTACTTTATTTTATGATATTTTTTAGGTATTAATCATAATATATAATTTCAAAATTGATATATAAATAGCATAAGAAAAGGCAATGTTTTCATAACATTGCCTTTTTCTCACATAATAATTTAATACATTGTAAAAATTTTTCTTTATTAGTCGTTCACTCTTAAAAATTCTTCTAATGTAAGTTTATTTTTTAATATTTTATTCGCATTTTCAACTCCAACATAGCGAAAATGCCAAGGTTCAAATCTAAAATTTGTTTTATCTTCCTGATTTTCAGGATAACGAAGAATAAAACCGTATTTGTGAGCATTTTTCATAAGCCACTTAAATTCTTCTGTTTCCTTGAATTCTTCAGTTAGATTTTTTTCCTCATCTTTTCCAATTATATCTAAACTTTGTCCTATCTGTGATTCATTATGTCCAGCAATAGTGTACATTGCATAAACCACATCTCTATCAGACTTTGGAGCATTTTTATGAAGCTCTTTTTGTTCTTCATAACTTATAAAACCTTTATATAAATCTAAAGTTATTTTTTCTCTATTTGCATCAACCTTCATTAATTCAAATTGTTTTTCAACAAATTTATCAAATTTAGGATCAAAATCATTTGGTAATTCATATTCAGTATTTACTAAAAGAATACCTTTAATAACTTTGAATTTTTTATCCTTAGATACATTTTCTATTTTTTTACTTTCTATATAGTAAAATTTTTCATTGAATTTAATTTTACTAATACCATCTTTATATCCATAAACTTCCAGATATGTTCCCTTTTCAATCTCTCCATTTTTTTTAGAAAAATCATATTTATCATAAATAGGTGTTTTTTCTAAAGTTTTTGCATAATTAGTTAAAAAGTCTGAAAAATCAGTAACTTCCGGCAAAGATAAACTTTCAAAATTATATGGCATCTTCTTTTCTATTTCAATTTTTTTATTTCTATTTTTAGTATAAAAAAATATAAATGAAGCAAAAACTAATACAAAAATAGATAATAAAACAACGAATTTTCTACTTTTTGTTTTTTTCAAAATAGTCCCCTCTAATTTATATTATTATATAATTAAAGGGATTTAGAAAACTAAATCCCTTTAAACTACTTTTTATTCAACATCTAATACTTTTCTTCCTTTATACATTCCTGTGTCAGGATTAACTCTGTGAGGTACAACCAATTCATTAGTTTCAGGATCTTTAGGTAGTCTATATGAAGATGCTCTTCTTTTGTCTCTTTTTGCTTTTGAAGTTTTTCTCTTAGGTACTGCCATTATAACACCTCCTCTGAATTCTTATAACATATACCTCCGTCTTAAACGGATAACGGAAATATTATACTACAAAAAATTTAATTTGTCAACATTATTTTACTAAATTCATAGTATCTCTTGCAATCATTAATTCTTCATTTGTAGGAACAACTAAAACTTTTACTCTTGAGTTATCAGCTGAAATAACAGCTTCTTCTCTTGTATCATTTTTAGCATCATCAATAATGATTCCATATTCTTCCATATTTTCTAATATTAATTTACGCATTGATGCTGAATTTTCTCCAATTCCACCAGCAAAAGAAATTGCATCAATATGACCTAATTCAGCCATAAATCCACCAACATATCTTCTTACTCTAGTGATAAACATATCTAATGCAAGTTGTGCTCTTTCATTTCCTTTTTCAGCAGCTTCTTCTAAATCTCTAAAATCTGAACTTAATCCAGAAACTCCTAGAACTCCGGATTTTTTATTTAAAATTTGATTCATTTCATCAGCTGAATATCCTTTTTCATTCATTAAGAATGTCATAACTGTAGGGTCAATATCTCCACTTCTTGTTCCCATTAAAAGACCTTCTAACGGAGTTAATCCCATTGTAGTATCGTAACATTCACCATTTTTAATTGCTGCGATTGATGATCCATTTCCTAAATGAACAGTTATAACATTTAAGTTTTTCTTATCTGTATTTAATAATTCAGCAGTTCTTAATGTTACATATCTATGGCTTGTTCCGTGGAAACCGAACTTTCTAAGTCTGTAATCTTCATAGTATTCATAAGGAATTGCATACATAAATGTTCTTGCAGGCATTGTTTGATGGAATGCTGTATCAAATACTGCAATATTTTTCTTTCCTGGAACTAGGCTTTCACAAGCTTCAATTCCCATTAAATTTGCAGGATTATGTAGTGGTCCAAATTTAATAAATTCTTTAACTTTTGCTTTTACATTTTCATCAATTATACATGATGCAGTTAATTTATCTCCACCATGAAGTACTCTATGTCCTATTGCATTAACTTCATCTAAGCTCTTAACAACTCCATATTTTTCATGAACTAAAGCGTCAAAAACATGTTTAATAGCTGCTGTATGATCTTTCATCGCTTCTTCAACAACTAACTTTTCATTTCCAACCTTGTGAGTTAATTTTGAACCTTCAATACCAATTCTTTCAACTAATCCTTTACATAATACACTTTCATCAGTCATATCAAATAATTGATATTTTAAAGATGAACTTCCACAGTTAATAACTAAAATTTTCATTAATTTCCTCCTAATATTTTAAAACTCATATTTTACATACACAGATATTTTACTATTTTGAGCTCAATAAGTCAATACAATTTTATATTATTATACATAATCAAAAATTATTAATCTTCATATATATCAAGCTTTTCTTTTTTTATAGTATTTTTTC
>CABRGI010000124.1 GCA_902470455.1 uncultured Parvimonas sp. | reverse complement strand
TCTTTAATATAAAACTATTTATTTTTTCCTTTTTATAAATACAATAGCTATAATAGCTACTAAGCTCAAAAGTCCAATAATTAAAAATAAATTTTTACTACTGTCAACATTCATCAATGGAATAAGATTAGTAATTTTTTCCATACAAACCTCCATCTATTTTAAAATTGCTATAAATATTTTTTCTATTGACAATTGAAAATTCACATTATTATATAAATTTTCCCTTACAATTTCTATTGTTTCTAAAATATTCATTAATTTCTTTTTATCAAAATTAACATTATTCTTAAATATTTTCAAAATATTTTTATCTGAAATGTCTTTTCCTGTTTCTAAAAATATATAAAATTCTTTAAAAAAATTATACAACAAAGGTATGAAATCTCTATCATCTTTTAAACTAAGTAAATATTCCTTATTCTTAGATTCATAAATAGATAAAAAATCGCCCTTAAGTGCAAGAGATAAAATTTCTAATAAATTTTCATAATTTGAATAGTCAAAATTTTCAGAAGAATTAACTTCTGATATAAATATACATCTACTCCTTATAGTTGATAATAATTTATATCTAGAATCAACTAAAATGCAGATTATAATATAGTCAAAAGATTCCTCCAAAGTTTTTAATAGAGCATTTGACGATTCAGCTCTTAAAAACTGGCCACCTTTGATGATGACCAATTTATATTTTGACTCTAAAGGTCTTTTCTGAACAAATTTGATCATATTTCTAATTGAATCAATAGGAATATAATTCCTTTCACTTTCAATTATCATCAAATCAGGATGAGTTTGTTCTTCAATCTCTCTAGAAATTTTAAAATCTTCTTCCGGATTTAAAACCTTTGATGTCAATTCTTTAGAAACCCTTTCTAAAAAACTTTCACTTCCTTCAACAATGTAGTTTTGAGAAAAATCAAACAAATCAATCTTTTCTTTGAAAAGAGTATAATTCATAGATTACATCCTTATCAATTGATTCATATTTAGAACAAACATTACTGTATTAGCAGTTTTATCATCAATTGTTTCTTTATTTTTTGAAATATTTAAAATCATTTCTTTTACTCTATCTACTTTCTCATCTTCGATACCTATTAGTATTGTAGTATTTCCTTTTCTAAAAAATCCACCTGTTGAAGATAATTTTGTAGCTCTAACTTTATTTTCTGAAAGTTCACTTAAAACATCTTGAACTATATGATCTTGAATAATCGCTAAAATAAGTTTCATAAAATCACCTACATTCTTACAAAATCAACAACATCAAGAACAAAAACAGTAGCTCCTCCTACTAATACTTCCATTGGGAAAGGAATATAAGCATCTCCTGGCATTGTAACACTTAAAACAGATGTCGTGATTTCTCTAGATTTACAATTTTCTTCAATTACTTTTAAACATTCTTCTAATTTTTCTTCTTCAACACCAATTAAAAGAGTTGAGTTTCCAGCTCTTAAAAATCCTCCTGTTGAAGCAAGATTTGTCATTCTGAATCCTTTTTCAGTTAAATCTTCTTGTAGTGGGTTCAAGTCTTGATCTTGAACTATTGCAATTATCATCTTCATAGCAATTCCTCCAATTTTTTATCTATTATATTTTTTACATTTTCAAAAACTTCATCCATGCTTTTGGTAGCGTCAACTTTTCTTAATATTTCATTATCTTTCAAATCTTCAAGAAGCTCCATATAAGTATCATATACTCTACTATGAAAATCATCTCCGGAAAGTTCAAGCCTATCAGCATTTTCATTTAATGACTTTCTCTTTAAAGTTGTCAGCGGATCCACATAAAAGAAAATAATCATATCCGGATTAATACCGTCTATTGCAAAATCATTTATCTTTTTTACATTTTCAACTCCAAGTTCTCTGCCTCCTCCTTGATAAGCAAGTGAACTTAAAACAAATCTATCTGAAATAACAACATTTCCTTTTTCCAAATTCGGTTTTACTAGTTCGTCAATATGTTGAGCTCTACTCGCCGAATAAAGTAATGCCTCTGTTTGTGGTGACATATTATCATACTCATTAGATAAAATAATTTCTCTAATTTTTTCTGATATTTTTGTTCCACCCGGTTCTCTAGTAAAAATTATTTTTTCGTTATTTTTATAGTATTCTTTAATCAAATTTATTATTGAAGTTTTCCCACAACCATCGGGTCCTTCAAAAGTAATAAATAATCCCATCTTATAACTCCTTATAATGAATAAAATATATATGATAAAATTATCCCTACTATTCCAAAACTACCAACTAAAAAATAGCTTAAATAGGTAAATGGCACAATAATAATTTTAAAAATCGCTAAAATATATAAAATCACATATCCTATTATGGAGTTCAAAATAATCTTCTTTATAATTTTTAAAGGAATTTTTAATAACTTAAACAGTAAATAAATTAAAACAATCCCAACAATATAAGATACAATACTATTTTCGAAAAAGAATTTACTTAAACCGACAAAATCAAGTGATTTTAATGAATCTAAATACATTTTTTCGAATTTTTCCAAAGTATCACTCTCCTATTCTTACTATTATTTTATCACAATGTAAAAATTTTATCAATTAAAACAAACAAAAAACTAATACAATATAATACAATGTATTTAAAAAAGTTAATTTATTTAAAATTTTATTTATACAAAAATAGCAAGTCATTAGACTTGCCATTTTTTGATATTTAATTTAATAACTTTTTTAAAAATTTAATTTTAGCCTATAGTAAACTATTGATTTTAAATCAAGATTTAAAAATTTGTTTCTTTATTTTGATTTCTTTTTTTCAAGAAAAACATTATTCCACCTGATATAGCTAAAATTCCTGAATAAATTGATGTACTTGTTGCAATTCCCGTCTTAGCTAATTTTGGTTTTTTAGGTTTTTCAGAAGGTTTTGAAGGTGGTAAAGCTGGACTTTCTGTATTAACTACTTTTATTCCATCTTTCATATTTCCTAAATAACTTACCTTGAATATCTTATCATCAAATTTAACTGAATTATTCTTTTCTCCAACTTCCTTAACTGTGTACTCATAAGTTTTTGAATTTTCTATTGATTCATATACTTTTAGATTTTTGAATTCTCCTGTCCAGTTGTTTTCTCTATTCAGTTCAAGCTTTTGTCCTGTTGCTTTCCCATCTCTGTATAATTCAACTTCAATTTTATCTACAGGTGCTGTTATTTGATTTCCATTTGTTCCTAACCATTCTTTAGTTACCTTTAGATTTCTTGTTGGCGGTACAATTGGTGTCCATGGTGTAAGTTTTTTGTTTGTAACAGTTAATCCTGTTTGTTGATTTCCACCATAAATTACTTTATACCAACTATCTCCAAGCTTAATATGATTTCCTACTTCTCCTACTTCTTTTACAGTGTAAACATAATCATTTCCTTGTGCATCTGCTTTATCAAGATTTGTCCAAGTATAAGTTGTATTTCCATTGCTTAACTCAACAACATCTCCTTCTATCTGTCCATTCTTTAGAAGTTGTAATTTAATTGTAGGATGTTCTTCATTTTCAGACCATTCTTTAGTAACTTTAACTTCTGTTTTTATCTTTGTATTCTTAATGACTACATTTCCAGTCGCATCTTTTTCATAACTTACTTCATAACCTGCAGGTACATTCTTTTCAACTACTTTGTATTCGATTTTTGTTCCATCATCTTCATACTTTGGTAAGTTGGTAAATATGTGTTTCCAATTTTCATTAGCTTTTAATTCATATTCTTCAATAATATCATCACTACCAACTTTTTTTAGTTCAACAATTACTGAATTTCCTACCGGACCTACCCACTTCTTTGTAACTGATACTTCTGTCTTTTCTACATTTGTATTTGTTA
>CABRGI010000123.1 GCA_902470455.1 uncultured Parvimonas sp. | reverse complement strand
TTTGGAATTAAATTCATCAGATATCATTACTATCTCCTCAAATGTACTATAAATAAAAATATGTATATATAAATTCTTTAAATTCTTTAAATTCTTGATTTAATACTATTAATCATTACAAGAATACAAAAATAATAGTGATAATTCATACTAACATATGGTTATATTATTATATATGACGACATATGTCAATATACTTGACAAATAATCATCCCACTACTATACTTAAAAATAAAGAAAACAAAACCCAAAATTAATTAAGAAATGGTTCCAAAACCAATACAATAATTTTCTATATTTATATAAAGGA
The DNA here is from genome assembly GCA_902470455.1 of uncultured Parvimonas sp. GTDB lineage: Bacteria > Bacillota > Clostridia > Tissierellales > Peptoniphilaceae > Parvimonas. The sequence goes on along the minus strand of CABRGI010000123.1, from coordinate 3,561 downwards.
GCATAACATGGAACAATACTCTCGTCGATTTATTGAAGAACTGGCCAATCATATTAATCCTGTCATTATTGACTATTTTAATAAAAAAAGAAATTTGCTTAACTTTTCAGCTGATACTGTGACAAGTCTTATAGATGAAACTCTTATGGACTATCTTGATGGAAAGTCAAGCCGTGAAGATTTAATCCCTATTATTGCAAAGATTAAAAAATCGCGTCTCCAGAAAAGAGCAAGATGGTATAAAGCTTATATTAATGATATCGATACTATTAACATTGATGATCCAAAACATCCCCTCTCTAATATTGTTATTATGGCTAAAACTTTACCTGTAGATGATTACTACAAAATATTTGGAGATAAAAACCTTGATGAAATTATAGAAGATAAAAAGAAAGCTGCAACTTTATGGAAGGATGACTCTAATAGTCTTCTTATTGAATTTCCTGGCATATCATCTTTTACAAATAAATCAATATATAATTCATTGAAAAATGATTTAATTATAAGTGCATGGAAATATATCGAAAATGAACTTGCTGGAAACATTGACTCTTACCTAAGGTTATTTCCTGTTGATCTTGTTGATAAACCTTTATTTAGTCCATCTTCTTTTACTCTTATGATGGATACAGCTTCTAATAACCTTTTAAAAGAGATTATTACTGATGACGATGGTAAGGAACTTCTTGAAGTAACTGTAGATAGTGGTAAACTTACTCCTCCTAAAGCTATGGATTCTAATGATTTAAAATTAGTTAATGCCTTTATTTCTAATATAAATATGCAGGAATTTTATAAAGAAAAATCTGTTGTTGTTGATCTTAATACTTTAGGTAAAGAAGTTGTTGATTATCATGTAGGTAAAAATGTTATTAAAAAAATATCTAATTCTTGTAGAAAATTAGTAGAATACAATTTTTCATATGAAGAAGCTGGTAGTAAAATCTACTTCAACTTATTTGATAATATTGTTATTAAAGAGGATGTAGAAAGACCCTATGCTATTGCTCAATTTGGAGAAATACTAAGCAATGCGATTATTAAGAAAAAACTGATTTCTATCACTTCTGCTTCATATGATGTTCTAGACAATAACTTATCAAGAATAATATGTTATGCAATGAAACGTGAACAGATATCTAACCAGGAAACTTTCATAGGTGAATATAATTATACCTACTTTCAAAAAATCGTTCGATTTAAACTAAAAAACAAAAAGAAAAATCTGCAGCTGATAAAAGAATCTCTTCAGGAATTTGTTGATAACAATATTGTTATAGACAGTTTTGAACTTAAGAACAATGTTTTTATCATTAAATTTTTACCACTATCAGATGCTGAAATTCAGGATCTTAATTTTGATAAAACAAAATTAATTGATATGCCATCAGATATAAATTAATCTATCTAACATATTTTTTCATATCTCATGTTTTACTGGCATAACCAATACTCTTCAATATTTAATAATTTAGGCGTGGTATGATTTTTAATCTACTGCGCCTTTAATATGTTTGTTCTAATTTTGAACTGAGTTCATTTTTGTCTACATTTTTATCTACTCTTCTACTTCGTTGTCTCCAAAATTATAAATCAATAATTTTTTATTTTATAATTTCAATTTAATTATCCTTGCTATTATTAGCCACTTTATAATTTTGTCGTCTTAATATATTTTTTGCAAAATATTTTTCTTATGGTTTGCATGAAATCCACATTTATCTTCTTCTTTTCCAACTTATATCTATTTAATTGTACGTTTTATTTGAATAAATATTTTTATGTAGATAAATTCAGAGTATTTTTTTTATTTCCTAATTAAATCTGTAGATAAAATAAGAGTATTTTTTAATTATGTAGCCATTTTTGTAGTAAATTTTATTTTTTTTATTAAAAATACCCCTTTTTTATATTCTAATAGTTTATTTATGTAAATTATTAATTAATTTTCTCTACATTTTTTTTTAAAATTTGGAACCTCAATGTCTACATTTTTGGCTTAAACACTGACTTAAGCTTTTTTATTTTCATATAAATATAAAAAAACTAATTAAATGTCGATAGTTTTGTAGTAAAACTATGATTTGTTATATTTTTTCTGCTTCAAAAAAAATATAAGAAAATTTCGTAGACATTTTCAGAGTAAAAATAATTTTTTTTTTCAAAATGTGGATAATTTCAGAGTAAAAAAACTATTTTTTTATGTAAATGTGGATAATATATGAGTAAAACCTACAATTTGATTTTATTTAATAAAATTGCTACATTATGCAATAAAAGGAGGTGAGAAATTTGGATAATTTTACAAATATAGGTAAAGCAGTTCTTATCCAGGCTCTTGGTATTCAGAAAAATTATACAACAATTGTAGAAAATACTGTTGAAGTTGTTGATTATTCCAATTCGATGTGTTCGTCTTGTAAATATAAGCAGATTATAAATACATTTGATAAAGAATCAGAAATATATAAATCAGCATCTACATATTGTAATAATTGTCCAAATAGAATTCTCACAACTCAAAATGTGACAAAAAAAGTCTACCATAATGAAAAAAATCGTTATGGTTATAGACCTATGCTCAAATCTAATGCATTAAAATTATTTTTAACATTACATTTTTTTCATCCAGATCGTTTTGGAATAATAAAAAATGTAGACACCCGTATTATATCCAAATTACTAAATTGCAATATAAAAACAATATGGAATAATTTGGATATTTTATCTGGTTATACTTATATATCTTACTGCAAAACAGATAGACATTTCATAAATATTATTTTAAATGACTATGAATCTTATTATCTTCCAGCTAATAAAAATGGAAGAGGTTTTTTAGTGCTTTCAAATGACTTATTAAATAAATTAATCAAAATTGATTCTTTAATAATGTTACGAATATATCTGCGTGAGTTGATTAATCTTGATAATTCTAACCTCAAGGGTCAGGCTAGTGTAGATCATAAAACTATTAAGGATATCCGAAGAATTCTTCCTGATTATTGTAAACCTTGTGTAATCAGGAAGTCTATTGAAAATTCAACTTCTGATATATTTACAACATCAATTAACGATAATGTAATACGTTTTGAAATAGTTGAAAAATACATAGCAAAAAATCAAAAAAATATTTTACTTCAGGAATATTCTCATAAATTAACAGATTTTATTTATGAATTTAATTCATGTATACCAGAAATAAATTCTGGTAAAATACAGCCTGAAAAATATAATAATTTTCTTTCGGCAGAAACTAATATATCTCACTATAAGTTAATATCTATTAATAAAATTGATCTTGATGATATCGCAAATATCGCAGTTCATTATTCATATGATTATGTGATGACAGCTCTATCTGAAGTATATAAACAGTACATATTACATGAAAAAACGATTAAAAATCTTCCTGGACTTATTTCATCTATTGTAAGATCTTATACGGATGATTTGAAAAAGACTGCATAAGCAGTCTTTTTGGTGTGCTTTTTTTTCACTTTTATACTTTCTAATTTAACCATCTCCTGTTTTATCATATTTAAATTTAATACATCT
>CABRGI010000122.1 GCA_902470455.1 uncultured Parvimonas sp. | reverse complement strand
CTTATTATTGATTTATCATTTTTTACTAAATTTGCAATATGAGAATATATACCTTTTGAAAGATCTTTATCTTTTGCATATTCTTGATATTTTTCCCCTTTAGAAAAAGTTACTTCTCCACTATCTATATCGAAAAAATCAGTTGGTACATATATACCTTTAAGTTGTAAGTCCCTTATAACTTTTTTTATGATATAGTAGGAAAAATTAGAAGAAGAATTTTTTTCAATTCTAAGTTTTAAAATATCCTCTACTAAATTATTTTCTAAAATTATGTCCAAAACTTTTTCTTTAGGAGATTTTAATTCTGTAAAATAATCAACATCGGAAGAATATACAAAATAATTAATTCCTAAAAAATAATCATCAGTGTCCCAACTTGCACCATCTTTATTAAGAATTTTTGTTAGTTCTTTAATTTTTTCAATTTTTTCATCTTTACTTAATCTATTGAACTCATCTTTTAAAATTTGAACAGCGGGACTTGTTTTTACTCCAGCTAATAATTTACCATTTCTATCATATATATTACCTCTAGGAGCAGTTATTTTTACATCTTTAAGCCTATTATTATCTGCTTTGCCTCTATAATCATCTCCATTTATAATTGTTAAATGAAATAATTTTAAAACAAGTGCCGCCATTAAAACAAATAAAATAGAATAAACTATCTTATATCTCAATTGTCTGTCATTAATTTTTTCTAATTTATTCTTATCAAAAATTTTCATAAAACTACCTACTAAAATCTAAACTTTCTCTTCTTAAATACCTTTTTTAAAACATAATTACATATTAGGTATAATAAAATATTCAAAATCAATTCTATAACTATTGGGCCTTTTAAATAATTAATAAAAATTTTTAAAGATGAATTTTCTAAAAACATATTAATCATTGTATTCATAACCCAATAAAACAGCGTTGAAACAACTGTAATTATAGAACCTGATCTTATATCTCCTTTATTTAAAGAATCTTCATTATATCCTACTATAAAGCCTATCATATAATATATCAATGCTCTTATTCCAATTACTCTCGAAAATAAAATATCTTCAAAAAATCCAAATACAATTCCACAATATCCAGAAACATAAGATCCAAAATTCATAGCTATTGCTACGATAAGTGCTATACTCATATTAGCTTTAGAGTTAAATATACTAAAATTTGGTAATATAGCAGTTTGTATCATAATACTTGCAAAAAACAGTAATATTACTTTTAATTTATTCATTAGTTCCACCATTTCCTTTTAATACAAAAACTCTAAATAATGTAGTAAAATCAACAGGTGATTTAACACTTATCTTTTTTTCTAAATTATTTTCATAAGTTTTTACTTCGGTTACTTCACCAATGTATAAATCACTTGGAAAAACACCACCTCTACCAGAAGTTACTAATTTATCTCCAACTACGACATCCGAATCAGATTTATACATAAATCCAGATAACAAATTATTTTCTTGACCGTTTATAGCTCCATATGACTGTGTTCTAACTATATTAAAAGAAACATTACTCGTTGAATCTAGTAAGCTTGAAACTTTACTCCAATTGTAACCTACTTCAACAACTTTGCCTACAACAGCAGTTATATAAGTGTTCTCTTCATCACCTACAGTTCCTTGAACTATAATATCTCCAATTTTTACTCCATCTTTGCTACCTTTATTAATATTAAATCTTATTAATAAATTATTATTATCTAAGGCGATAACATTAGCACTTAATAAATTTTTTTTGTTTTTTAAATACAAATTATATTCATTCTTTAAAAAATCTTCTTTCGCTATGATATTTTCCATATTTATATTCTTTTCTTTTAGCTCAGCATTTTCAATTTTTAATTTTTCATTTTCTTCTCTAATAGCTCTTGAACCAAAAATATTTTTAAAAACTTCCTTTGAACTTGCAATTGAAGAATAAACAATTCTTGAAATAGAACTTGTAACAGTACCAATCGCATTTTCTCCAATATTCATCAAAGACGAATTATTGCTAAAAAATATTATAGATGTTAAAATTATTACAGTCGTAAAAAAAGATATTTTCTTTTTACGTGATTTAGTATTTCTAAATCTATTCATTATTTTTTCTCCTACTATTTTTACTCTTATTAGTTAGTATAGTTGCTCCTTCACAAGTACAAGTAAGTGGATCTTCAGAAACGTTAATCCTTATTCTTAACTCATTTTGTAAATATTCAACACAACCATTTATTTTTGAACAACCTCCAGTTAGAAATATTCCATTTCTTAAAACATTTCCAGTCATTGAAGGAGGTGTTTTTTCTAAAATAACTTTAATTGCATCAGATACAGCATTAAAAAGCGGAAATAATGAAGATGTTATATCTTTACCATATATTGTTGCATTTCTTGGCATACCACTATTTATATCTCTACCAAAAATTGATAGATTATTACTAATATTACTACTAATGAATGAAGATAAATTTATTTTTATAAACTCTGCAGTCTCTTTATCAATCATTAACTCATATTTATTTTTTACAATATTTACAATATCATAATCAATAGAATCTCCACCAATATCGACGAATTTAGATGCAACAATGCCACCTAAACTAACCAATGAAACATCAACAGTTCCACCTCCTATATTTACAATAATATTTCCAGATGGATCCAAAGCAGGAAGTCCTAAACCTATTGCAGAAGCAACAGCACTAGGTATAAATTCAACACTTCTAGCTCCAGAATATATTACGCAATCTTCAATAGCCCTTCTATCAACTTCAGAAATTCCACTTGATATTGCAATATGAACCTTTGGATGAAAAATTGAAAAGCTAGATTTTGCTTTTTTTAATAAATTTGTAAGCATTACCTGAGCAATTTCAAAATTTATAATTTTACCTCCCTTTATAGGTGCTAATGTTATTATATTATCTGGAGTTTTGCCCTCCATACTTTTTGCTTTTTCACCAACAGCAACTATTTCATAATTATTCAAATCGACAGCAACAACAGAAGGTTCAATAACTTTACCGTCTTTTCTTTTTGAGTATATCAGAGTGTTAGATGTACCTAAATCTAAAGTTAAATCTTCCCCTAAAATCCACGAAAAACCCATTTTTCTACCTCTCTTATCTCATTAATCCCTTTTCTTTTAAACTTATATATTTATTATATCCAATTATAATATGATCCAACAATCTTATTCCTACCAAATCTCCAACTTCTTCCAATCTTTTTGTAATATCTATATCTTGGGAACTTGGAGTAGGGTCTCCACTTGGATGATTATGTAAACAAATAATACTATTTGCCCCAAATTTCAAAGCATATTTATATACTTCCCTAGGATGAACTATTGATGAATTTAAATCACCTTTTGATATTTCGTCCCAAGAAATTATTTTATTTTTAGTATCTAGTAATAGAACATAAAAATGTTCCTTCATTTCATCTCTTAAAATATTCATAAAAATATCAGCGACGCTTTTTGGAGATCCAAAAGAAAAATTATCTACACATTCTCTCATATTTAATCTCTTAAAAAGTTCTAATGCTGATATTATACTGCATGCTTTAGATAGTCCAATACCATCAATTTCCATTAAGTCATTAATTGTAAGTTCACTTATTCTGTGAAATTTACTTATATATATCCATAATTTTTTTGAAATAGTTAAAACATCCTCTTTTTTCGATCCGCTACGTATTAAAATAGCTAAAAGTTCCCATTCTGTTAAACTTTCAGGTCCAAATCTATAAAGTTTTTCCCTCGGTTTATCAGTTTTATCTAGTTCTTTTATAGAAATAGAACAAGCTTCAATATCTCTATATTCGATATTTTTTACACTATTTATTTCTTTTATAGTTTTATCTTCAAAAGACAACTCTTCCTCTTTGATTTCTTTATTAAAAATTTTATTATCTTTTATTTTTTCATCATTTAAAAATATT
>CABRGI010000121.1 GCA_902470455.1 uncultured Parvimonas sp. | reverse complement strand
AATCTAGCCCTAACTTAGATTATTTACTTGTAAATAATCTATAGTAGGTCTGACGCAAAGATTGTCCAAATCTTGATTTGGGTACAATCGACTGCGGAGATCTCCTAAAGCCATAAGCATATCAAAGTAATTTGGGCGTGAATAACAATTTTACGAAGTGAAAATTGTACTAACTTTCTTCCCTCATTCCCCCACAAAAAAACAAAACCATGTCGGTTTTGTTTTTCAAAAATTTATTATAAACTTTGTGCAGCGGTAATTACTGCTAGTTTGTAAACATCTTCTTCGTTACAACCTCTTGAAAGGTCTGAAATAGGTTTGTTAAGTCCTTGTAGGATTGGTCCTATTGCTTCAAAACCTCCAAGTCTTTGTGCAATTTTGTATCCTATATTTCCTGATTGTAAATCAGGGAAGATAAATACATTTGCGTGTCCTGCAACTTTTGAGCCCTTTGCTTTTTGTTCCCCAACTGATGGTACTATTGCAGCATCAAATTGTAATTCTCCGTCTAATGATAAATCAGGTGCCAATTCTTTCGCCATTTGTGTAGCATCTGCAACTTTTTGTGAAAGTTCATGTTTTGCAGAACCCTTTGTAGAGAAGCTAAGCATTGCAACTTTTGGATCTATGCCGAATAATTCAGCAGTTTTTGCAGTTTCAACAGCAATTTCAGCTAATTCTTTTGCTTCTAAAGTGATATTGATAGCAATGTCTGCAAATACATATCTTTCTCCATTTTTTCCAAGCATAACCATTGCTCCACTTGTTCTTGAAACATTTGGTTTAGTTTTTACGATTTGAAGTGCAGGTCTTACGGTATCTCCTGTTGAGTGAACGGCACCACTAACCATTCCATCAGCTTTTCCCACTTGTACCATCATTGTTCCATAGTAATTTACATCTTTTAAAAATGTTTCAGCTTCTTCTTTTGTGTTTTTGCCTTTTCTACGTTCAACAAATTTTTCAACTAATTCATTAAAATCTTCTGCTTTTAAAGGATCAATTATTTCAATATCATCAACAGAAACATTTAATTCCTTAGCTGTTTTTTTGATTTCTTCAACATTTCCTAAAACTATTGGAGTTACTAAACCGTCTTTTTTTAATCTAACACAGGCACCTAAAACTCTCTTATCTTCTCCTTCAGGAAATACAATTCTCTTGTTAGTTCCTTTAATTTTTCCTGTTAATTCTTCAAAAATATTCATAATACCCCCTACATTATTAATTCAACTTTTTTATCATTTACCATAAATTTAACTTCATCAACTCTGGACATATATTCCCCATCAAAATTAATCTCGATATTCTTTGAAATTATTTTGATTTTCTTTGCTTTGAAGCAAGTTGTTATATCCTCGTTGACATGAGTTGCATTTACAATTGTTTTTATCTTTTTGATTATATCAAATTTTGATTTATATCTAATAGCACAAATATCTAAAAGTCCGTCTTTCATATCTGCATATGGCAGTATATTTATTTTACCACCATATTTACTTCCTATACCTACAGCTATTAAAAAATAGTCATCTTCGTACTCAACATCGTCAATTATCAACTTATATCTCTTTCTCTTGTGATGAAAAAGAGTTAATACTATTGCTATTTTATAAGCAAAACCGCTTTTAATGAATTTCTTTACCTTTAAAGCATATTCATTTACTTCCGCATCAAAACCTACAGACGCAATGTTAAAAAATGACTTATCTAAAAATGAGCCATAATCGACTAGTATTGTATTTCCTCTTATAATTCTTTCCATACAGATTATAAAATTACAGGATTCGTTTAGACTGTTCATATAGTCATTGCCCGTCCCCGCGGGAATTACACCCAACTTTACATTATTTTTTACAGCTACATCTCCAACTTCGTTGATAGTTCCGTCTCCACCTACTGCAATTAATTCATTAAAACCGTTTTTAACTGCTTCTTTGGCAATCAAAATAGACTCTCCCTCTTTTGTAGAGCATTTGATTTCATATTCAAAGTTTAAACTTTTATCTTTAAGATAATCTTCAATTCCTTCTTTAAAGTCAAATTTTTTAAAACCGGATGCATTAGGATTTAAAATAAACATTAATTTTCTCATTACTTTTCTAATGCCATCCTTAGCGCTTCCATTTCTTCGTTTGATAATTCTTGATTTACTATTCCGGATTTTACTTCTTTTGCATAAGTTATACAGCTTTCTCTTCCATAAATTGTAGTTAATAGCAATCCATTATTAAATCCGTCTAAAAGTGCTATTGTATAAGATAATTTATTTTTCAAATCGTGGAAAGCATCATATTTTACAAAACCAATTTTTTGGAATGTAAAAGCAAATTTGTCTTTGGTAGTTTTGATTTCTGATTCAAGTTCATCTACTTTTTTATCCATTTCATAAATGTCATTTGAGTGAGCTTGAAGTAGCTCTCCCATATTCAATTCTCCTCTACCTCTTAAAAACATATCATATTTTTTCTTTTGAAGACTTAGCTTTTTATTGATTTGGATAAATTGATATAGAATAAAAATTAAGACAAATAACATTAATATCAAAAATATTCCTGAATAGGCATTTAAAAATTCTAATACTGCATTCACTATTGTTTATTCCTTTCTATTATATTAATCAAGGCATTTGCACACTCCTCAACTTCTTCAATGGTATTAAAATATCCAAAACTAAAGCGTATTGCTCCAAGTTCGTCAGTTCCTAAAGTTTTATGAGCAAGTGGTGCACAATGGAAGCCGGGTCTAGTGTAAATGTCGAATTCATCACTTAAGATATAAGAAATTTCAGAGCTATCCATATTCTTTACATTTAAGCTAACCACTGCTCCTTGTCTATCATCTAAAGTACCGTATAAAATAACATCTTCATTATCCTTTAGTAAATCTATAAAATGATTTTTTAAACTCATTTCGTGATTTCTGATATTTTCAATACCAACTTCATTGATAAAGTCAATTCCCTTACCTAAAGCTATAATGCCAACGCCATTAGGAGTTCCGCTTTCCAAACTGTCCGGATATAAATCAGGTTGATCTATGCTATGAGAATAGCTTCCTGTTCCGCCTTGTTTTAAAGGCTTAACATTAATTCCTTCCTTTATATATAGAGCGCCTGTTCCCATAGGTCCAAAAAGAGCTTTATGACCCGGAAAAGCAAGTAAATCTATATTCATATCTTGAACATCAATATCCAAAACTCCAATAGATTGAGAAGCATCTACAAGAAATAGTATATTATTCTCCTTACAGAATTCTCCAATACTCTTTATATCTACAATAGTTCCAAAAACATTGGACATATGAGTAGTTACAATCATCTTCGTATTAGGAGCTACTGCTTCAAAAATCTTTTGAGGATTAATATAGCCATTCTTATCAGCATACACAATACTTAAATCAATTATACCATCTTTCTTTAATTGATTAAGAGGTCTTAAAACGGAATTATGCTCCATTGAAGTTGTAATAACATGGTCTCCTTCATTTAAAACGCCTTTTATAGCTAAATTTAAACTATCTGTAGCATTAAAAGTAAAGATTACATTAAGAACTTCAGTTCCATTTATTAAATTACAAAGTTTTTCTCTAGTTTCATAAATTTCTAAATCCATTTTCATAGCGAGTTTATGCCCACTACGTCCGGGATTACCTGCATAGCCTAAAGAACATTCCATAATTTTATCTGTTACTACTTTAGGTTTTGGAAAAGTTGTTGCTCCATTATCTACATAAATCATAATATTACTCCAAATTATAAATATTCATCAAAGAATCAATTATTCTTTGTAAATCTGCTTCATTAAGATAGCTTATTTCTATTTGTCCGCCTTTTTTCTTTTCGTGAATTTTAACTTTCGCATCTAAAACTTCAGTTAATCTTTCGCAGATATCTTTTATAAAAATATCTTCAGTATTGTTTTTACTCTGTTTAGCCTTTTTTTCAACATCTCTGATATTTACTTCTTTAACTAATAATTTTTCAAGATATTTTTTTCTCTCATCTTCAGTCTCTAAAGA
>CABRGI010000120.1 GCA_902470455.1 uncultured Parvimonas sp. | reverse complement strand
TGTAAGTGATGCATTTTGTTTGGACATCCCAAACATTACATCTATAATATCTTTGAATGTGATTATATTTTTTGTTTTGTTTCCCAATTCATCAATTCCCTTTTGCTTGAATTCTCCTAATTTTGAATTAAATTCTTTTTGTGATGAAGTCAATTTATCACTACCTTCTTTTAATTGATCAGTACTTGAATCCATTTTTTTAAGTCCTTCATTAAGTGAATTAATAGCATTTGAAAATGGAATAATAGCTTGTTCTTTGAATTTAGATAATGAGTTTAAAATTTGAGATTGTGTTTTAAATTCTCTCAATCCTTTAGATAATTGTCCTGAACCGTTTTTTAAAGAATCGGAATTTTCATCTAATTTACTCATCGCTGATTGTAACATTCCTATTGCAACTTTATTTTGATTAGTAGCTGATTTTAAACTTTCAGTTCCAGTTTTAATTTTTCCGGTTGCTCCATCTAATTGTTCTATTGATGATTTTAAAATATTCAAGTCTGTTATTTTTGAAAGTCCTTTGTTTAATTCTAAAGAAGATTTTTCCAATTGTGATTTTGTCTCATTCATATTTTTATAAACATTTGATAAAGCATTTGATAAATCGGTATTGCCTTTTAGTAGCATATCTGAATTAGTTACCAGTTTGGACATAGTTTGTCCTAAAGTATTTACTTTAGCTAAAGCTGATTGTTTTGATCTTAAAGTTTTTGATTCATTTAACAAATCATTTTTTGTTTTATTTAAAATGGATATTTCAGATGTCAAACTTCCATCTTTATTTTTGTTTGATAAATCATCAATGACTTTTTGAATATTATTAGCTTTTGCTTCTAAATTTTTAATATCATTTTCTAAAGAAATATTAGAATTTAAGTTTTTTATTGAATTTTCAACTTGATGAAGTTTACTATTAAATTCTTGAGTTGAATTTTTTAATTCAGTAGATTTTTTTGAAATTTGTTCGATGCCTGAGAGTAATGTTCCATAGCTATTTCCCAAATTAGTCAACCCTTGAGATAATTGTGATGATTTGTTTAATAATTCATCTTTTTGAGCAATTATATTATCAAGTTTTTTAGTTCCAACTTTCATCTTTTCAGTAGCATATTTTAACTTTCCAACTCCATTATCTAAATCACTTGAACCTTTATCAAGTTGAGTTGCTCCATATTGAATTTTTTCAACATTTTTATTTATTTCACCTACAGCTCCTGTATAAATATTTACTCCGTTAAATAGTTTCACACTGCCTTCATACATTTCAGAAATATACTTTTGAATTACTCCAACTTTTGGTTCTAGAGAATCAAATTTACTCTTAATTGTTTTCATTGAATCAGATAATTTTTCTGTTCCTGAATAGAGTTTTTTTACTCCTGTTTGCATTTGACCAATTCCATTATTCAATTTGTCTTGTCCTTCGGCTAACTTAACAGAAGCATCAAATAATTTTTGTGAATTATCTTCTAATTGTTTTATCCCATCCTTTAATTTATCAAGTGAATCAATGTTTTTCTTTTCTTGGAATAATTCATTTGTAATAACTGAATAGATTTCTATCGGTTTGTAATTTTTTATTTCCATTTCCAATGAAATGTTGTCTTTAAACATCTTTAAATCTTTTTCTTTTAAAATATCTTCAAAATTTTGCTTCAATCCGGGAGTTAAAATTGATGTTACTATTTGATTTTTACCATCTTTAACTATTTTTACATCATCTGATTTTATATCGCTTACTTTATCATCACTAAAAATCATAGCTGTTGCCACGATATATGGTGAATATACATCTTTGTTTTTTCCGTTTATACTTTTTGTTTCATATCTATTGTTTTTAGAACTTAAAACTATCTTTAAATGTCCGGTTTTTCCTTCTAATTCAGAATTTTTAATTTCTTTATTATCCAAATAATATTTTACAGTCAACTCTACAGGTAAATCTTTATCAGTTTTTCCTTGATAATATATATCTTTTTTATCTTCGTTCCAGCTTAAATATCCATTTTTTCCTAAAACTTTTTCATCTGTTTTTAAATTTTTTACCTCTTTTAAATTGGATTTATCTTTTACTTTTATATTTTTATTGGAATTTAACCAAACTGATACAGTTTTATCTTTAATTTCATCACCATCTACTGTTACATAAAGCGTTTCGCTTTTCTTAATTATATTATTTTCTTGTGCAAATGAAACATTCACAATAACCATTGAAAAAAGCAAACTTAATGCTACAATTTTTTGAAATTTTTTATTCATTATCATCCCCTCCTCTATACTAAATTTTTTGTTGTTTTTTTAATAAATGGAAAAGTTACACTCAATATAGCCGGTAATAAAATTATTATTACTAACATACTTATAATAGCACCTCTGGCTAAAAACATACATATTGTAGATACTATTTCCATTTTTGAATAAAGTCCTACCCCAATAGTTGCAGCCATAAAAGATAATGCGCTTGTTACTATTGACTTGGAAGTTTCTTTTACAGAAACTCTCAAAGAATTATTTAAATCTTTTGTCTTTCTATATTCATGTAAAAATCTGTCAGTCATCAAAATTGAATAATCTATAGTTGATCCTAATTGAATTACTCCTATTATTATTGATGTGATAAATGGAATAGTCTGACCTAAATAATAAGGAATAGCCATATTAATCTGAATAGCTAATTCAATTGCTGATATTAAGATAATCGGTATTCCAATAGACTTAAATGCAACTGCTATAATTATAAATACGGTAATTATGGAAGCAATATTTACCATTTTGAAGTCTTTTTCTGAAACTTCTGTCAAATCATCGGTCAATACTGCTTCTCCTGTTAGATATCCTTCATCATCATATTTTGAAATAATATTTCTGATTTTTTCTATTTGTCTATTAGCTTCAGGCGATGCAGTTTGATATTCCGAATTTATCATTATCATTTGATAGCCATCTTTTACAAAGTTATCTCTTAATTTGCTAGGCAAAAATTCAGCCGGTAGAGTAACACCTGTAATTGAGTGCGTACTTAGTACAGTATTTATTCCATCAACTTTTTCCAACTCATCAATCATAGAAGTTAAATTTGAGTTTGATAAATCTTCTTTAACAATAATAAAATGTGTACTTGCCATATTATAATCTTTTTTCATTTTATTTAACGAAACAATTGAATCTAAATCTTGTGGTAAAGATCTATCAAGATTATAATAAAGTTTTGTATTATTAGAACCTATAATAGCAGGTATAAAAAGCAATATAAATACTAATGCTAAAATTTTTCTTTTATTAATATCAAAATCAGCTAATCGATTAAATGAAGGTAACAAAACCTTATGATTATATCTATTTACAGCTTTTTCTGCAATTAAAAGCATCGGTGGAAGTACAATTACTGTACATAACAAACCGATTAGAACTCCTTTAGCCATTACAAGTCCAATATCTTTTCCTAATGTTAATCTCATTAAAATCAAAACCAAAAAACCGGCAATTGTTGTAAGTGAAGATGAAAATAAGGAAGTGAATGTATTTTGAATTGCCCTGTCCATCGCTTCATTACGACTATTTCTTTTTTTCTTTTCTTCAACATACCTGTGATATAAAAAAATTGAATAATCCATTGTTACCGCTAATTGAAGAACAGCTGCAATAGCTTTTGTTAAATACGATATCTCTCCCAAAAATATATTAGTTCCAAAATTATAAATAACCGCATATCCTATTGTTAACATAAACACAAAAGGAATAACAGTAGATTCATTAGTAATGCTCAATATAATCAAGCCTAAAACAATTGCTAGCCCGACATAAATAACAGTCTCTTTATCTATTAAATCCTTTGTATCTTTGACTAGTGAACTTACTCCACTCAAATATTTTTTATTTGATTGAATATTTCTTATGCTTTCGATAGCATTCATAGTTTTGAATGATGAAGCCGGTTCATTAAACTTTACCATCATCAATGTACTTCCTTTGGAATAAAAAATATTCTTAATTTTATCCGGTAAAAAATCACTGGGAATAGAATC
>CABRGI010000119.1 GCA_902470455.1 uncultured Parvimonas sp. | reverse complement strand
AATCCAACGATTATATCAGTAGAAAGTGTAATATTAGGAACTTTCTCTTTTAATTTTTTTATTAATTCTAGATAATGTTCTCTAGTATAAATTCTATGCATATCTTTTAAAATCTTGTTACTACCAGATTGAAATGGTAAATGAATATTTTCACATACTTTATCTAGATTTGCTATGGCATTTATTAATTCATCAGAACAATCTTTTGGATGGCTTGTCAAGAATCTAATCCTTTCAATTCCTTCTATCTCATTAACCATTTTTAATAATTCTGGAAATGTCACTTTAGGTCTTAAAGTTTTTCCATATGAATTAACATTTTGTCCTAATAATGTTATTTCTTTATATCCTTTTTTTGCTAGTTCTTTTATTTCATTAATTATGCTTTCAGGGGTTCTACTAATTTCTTTTCCCCTAGCATAAGGAACTATACAAAAAGTACAATAATTATTACAACCTGTCATTATATTTACATAAGCAATAAATGGATGTTCTCTATTTATAGGAGTTTCATCATCAAGTATGTCTTCTTCTTCAATATCTACGACAACTTCTCCTGTACTTCTATGTCTTGAGATAAGAGAAGGCAATCTTGAGATATTTTTCGTTCCAAAAATTATATCTACATGTTTATACTTTGAAATTATAGTAGCTCTTGCATCACCTGTTTGCATCATACAACCACAAACGGCTATAATCATTTCCGGTTTTTTTCTTTTTAAATTTTTCAAAGCACCAAGTTGTCCATAAACTTTAAGTTCTGCATTTTCTCTAACTAGGCATGTATTATATATAATAAAATCTGATTTTTCTAAATCATTTTCTTTTGTATAACCTAAAGTTTCTAATAAATATGATATTTTTTCTGAATCATGATGATTCATTTGACAACCATAAGTTATAATCGTATATTTTTTGCTCAAAAAATTCACCTCTATTTGTATTTATTTTTTAATGCATATTGCATCTTTCTCTCGTGTTCTTTTTCAAGCATACTGTCTCTCTTATCATAATTTTTTTTACCACGAGCAAGAGCAATATCAAGTTTTATCCATCCGTTTTTAATATGAACATTTAAAGGAATTAATGAATATCCTTTTTCTTTAGTTTGTCCAATTAATTTATTTATTTCTCTTTTATTTAAAAGTAATTTTCTTTCCCTTGTAGGCTCTAAATTATAAATATTACCATGATCATATGGTGTTATATTCATTCCAAGAATAAAAACTTCTCCATTCTTAATTGAACAATAGCTCTCTTTAATAGAAACTTTTCCCTGTCTAATACTTTTAACTTCAGTACCAGATAAAGAAATTCCAACTTCATAGATATCTTCTATAAAATAATCATGTCTTGCTTTTTTGTTGTTAGCTATTATTTTTATAGTTGTTTTATCTCTCATAATATCACCTATTTAAATAAAAATTAATTTCATTAGTTATCTCATTAACTTCAGAAACAATAACTTCTACATCCATTCCTATATCAAATAATTTTTTTGTTCTTCTACCAACAGCAGTCAAAGTTTGTTCATCAAATTCATAATAATCATCCATAATATCTTCATATTTAACTAATCCTTCAACAGTATTTTCTAATTGCACAAAAAGCCCATATGAAGTAACTGAAACTATAATCCCTTTGAAAATTTGTCCTATTTTATTTTTCATAAATTCCACTTTTTTAATATCTTCCAACTTTCTTTCTGCATTTATAGCTAGTATTTCAGTATCATTTATATGATTAGAAATTATATCTAGGTAACTTATATAATTTTTTGGTATTTCATTATTTGAATGTAAATAATTTTTTAAAGTTCTATGAACGGTTAAATCTGCATATCTTCTTATTGGAGAAGTAAAATGGCAATATAAAAATGTTGATAATCCAAAATGAATATCAATATTCGGAGAATATCTAGCCTTAGTCATAGATCGTAAAATAGAATAATTTATAAAATCAGATTTATTTGTATCTTTAAATTGATCTACAATTTCACTTAAATATTTTGAAGAAATCATATCTATTGATTTCATTTTTATATTCAAACGATTTAAGTGATTTCTTAATATTTCCAATTTATCTTCAGGTGGTTTAGAATGTATTCTATATATAATCGGTATATCAAGATCTCCAAAATGCTTACCTACTACTTCATTAGTACAAATCATAAATGATTCTATTATTCTATTTGCAAGACCGTCTTCTTTTTTTGTTATATTTTCTACTTCACCATCTTTATTGAAAGTAATGTCAATTTCAGGAAAATTAAAATCTATAGTTCCTCTATTGATTCTTTTAGTAGTTAATATCTCATCTAATTCTTTCATAACAAATAACTTTTCTTTTAGTATTTCATCATCATAAAAATGCTTTTTACCTTCTAAAAAATTAGTTACATCGTCATAAACTAATCTATAATTACTGTTTATTACAGATTCATAAAATTTATATTCTTTAACATTACCATTTTTATCTATAATCATTTTTACAGATAAAGTTAGTTTTTCTGTATTTGGATTTAATGAACAAAGATTATTAGAAAGTACTTCCGGTAACATAGGGACTACATAATCAAATAAATATACACTATTACCTCTTTTATATGCTTCCCTATCCAACTTGCTATCTTTTTTAACATAATGAGATACATCTGCTATATGAACATAAAGAACATAATCGTTCCCTTTTTTATCAATAGAAATAGCGTCATCAAAGTCCTTTGCATCAGCTCCATCGATTGTAACAGTAAACAAGTTCCTAAAATCTACTCTATTTTTGAATTCTTTTTTAAAATCCATTTGAGATAATTCTTCTAATTCTTTATTAATCTTATTTGAAAATTTATATGGAATTTCCATATCTTTTAATAAAGAAATTATTTGAGCATTTTTATCATTTTTATTTCCTATTATTTCAATTATTACTCCCTCAGGATTTTTCTTTTTATCTGGAAATTCAACTAATTTACATACAACCTTATCATCAGTTTTTGCTCCATTCTTATCGCCTTTTTTTATAAAAATATCATAATTACATTTAATATCATCAGGAACTACAAATCCAAAATTTTTATTTTCAGTAAATGTACCAACTATTAAATTACTATTTCTATTTAAAACTTTTATTACTCTTCCTTCGGCTTTTGAGTTTACTCCCTTTTCTTTTATAATTTCTATTTCTACATCATCATTATGATTAGCATGATTTAATTCCTTTTTTGGAATAAAAATATCATCTATATCTTCTTCTGAAACAAAAAACGCATTGCCTTTTGGAGTAAAAGTAATCTTTCCTTTTAATATTTCCTTTTTTTCATAGATACTATATCTAAAATCATTTAATGATATTTTTTTACTATTAACAAGAGAATCTAATATTTTAAAAAATTTTTTTAAACTATTAAAATGAACATTTAATGCAACAGCAAGTTCTTCCTTTGTTAATGGAATATAATTCTTTTTTTTCATAAAATTTAATATTTGTTTTTCTAAATTCATTAAAATCTCCCTATATGTAAAAGTAAAAAAATATAAGGTAATACCTTATATTTAATTATATATATTAAGCAAAACTATAAGCCGTGTTCTGTATTTGACAATCATCTATCTAGACAAATTGTTGCCAATTTGTTCAAGCAATCTACCTATGAACGTAGCGAGCAACTACAAAAGTTCAATCTTGATCTTGCACCGAATGGGGTTTACATAGCCACATAGTCTCCTATATGCTGGTAAGCTCTTACCTCACCTTTCCACCCTTACCATTATAATGGCGGTATATCTCTGTTGCACTAGCCTTAGGGTCGCCCCCACTGGACGTTATCCAGCATTCTGCTCTATGGTGCACGGACTTTCCTCGTGGAATATCCACGCGATTGTCTGTCTTACTTAATTAAATTAAAATATATTTCTTTTAAAAATGTTATTTTCATAAATTAATATCTTTAAATCAATATTTTTATTTATAAAAAATTCTTTTAAAGATAACAAACCAAAAATTTCAGATTCATAATGTCCTAAATCAATTATCTTTAAATTATTTTCTAAAGCTAATTGAATATCATGATACTTAAAATCTGAACTGATTAATAAATCAGCTTTCTTAGAAATTGCATT
>CABRGI010000118.1 GCA_902470455.1 uncultured Parvimonas sp. | reverse complement strand
TTTCAGTTATCTTTTCATTTGTAATCAAAGTTCCACTATTTTTAGAAATAATCTTTCCAAAAAATTCCTTTAGAATATTTTTTGCCTCATCTGTTTTCATATAATCACTTATTGACTTTGGCAATTCAACAAAATTAGTCGAAGGATTTTTAGAAGAAAAATCTAAATAGCCTTTTAAAATATCACTAATTAAGCTAATTAATTTATCCGAATCAAGTTTAATATCTAAATTTTTTAAAAAATCATTATTCCCAATATTATTCAAAATTTTTGAAAAATCAATATTTTTCATTGAATTTGCATTAAAATTGATTTTAGAAGTATCTATTTTAAATACTTCAAACAATTTTTTCTGATTTATCGAAAATAACTTTGAAAAATCTAAATTCTGTTTAATTTTTTCTCCAAAAGGAGTATTTGTCAAAATATTAGTATTTGGACTTTCTTTTTGTGCCTTTACAACTTCACTTTCTTTAGATATTTTTCTTAAACTTGTTTCCAACTCATCACTATACCAAATACCCATTTGTAAAATTGATGCATTTTCGTCACTGTTCGGCGAAGCTATCCCAACTATTTTTAATTTTTTGGAATTATTTTTTAAAAGATTTTCCACAAATGAAGTATCTGTAGAATTTTCAATATATACCTTATTTTTAGAGTCATAAGAATAAAGCTGTGAGCTACTTAAAACTTTAAATTCTCTACCCACAATATCTTCGTACTTCCAAGAGATATTATCCTCTTCAACATCTGTTTTTTCTCTATTTGCAAATTTTTTTACCATTTTTGAAAGCTCATCATTATCACGAAGACCTAAAGAATAAAAAATTATATCAGATAATGCACCTTTAGGATTTGTAACTACAATTGCTTCATTTTCATTACTTGGCCAAGAGCCGTATTTTAAAGTAAATTTATCCATATAGATTTCTTCGTTTTTTGGTAATTTATAAAATGTCGTCATAGAATTTCTTGAAAACAGAAAATTATTAGGTGAAAAACCCCTTGATTTAAAAGCATCATTCGGATTTACCTTAACATATTTTTCATTATTTAAAGTATATATTACAGGAGTAATATCGTATTTATATTCAACTGCCTTAGAATAATCATAAATTGCTTTTCCGTCTTTTTCAAAATAATCTTTCAAAGAAGATAAATCATTTTTACTAATTGCAGATAGCATCTTTTGAATAGTTCTTACTTCAGAAATATCACCTTCATTGCTATCTTTACTAGTATTTTCAAAAATTTTCCCTAACGAAAAGCTACTGCTATCAATGTCTATTGGATAGGAAATCATAGTTTCCTCTTCAGTATCCTTAATAAATTTATTTACACCATTAGATAAACCCAAAATTAAAGCTATCCCAATTATTCCAATTGATCCTGCAATTGCAACCATTAGAGTTCTCTTAAATTTAGTTTTTAGATTATTAAAACTTAAAGCTATACTTGTAAGATATGACATAGAGGACCTTCCGAAGTTTTTATGAATTCCATCACTTTCATTTTCTATAATAAAAGGATTAGAGTCGGAAATAATCTTTCCGTCATTTAATTCAACAATTCTAGTTGAATATTCATTTGCCAACTTCGGATTATGAGTAACCATTATTACAAGTCTATCTTTTGCAACCTCTTTTAACAATTCCATAACTTGAACACTTGTTTCCGAATCAAGCGCACCTGTCGGTTCATCTGCAAGTACAATGCTAGGATTATTTACAAGAGCTCTCGCTATCGCAACTCTTTGCATTTGTCCGCCGGATAGCTGATTAGGTTTTTTATGCATTTGACTTTTAAGCCCAACCTTATCGAGAACATCAATAGCCCTTTTTTCTCTCTCGGCTTTAGATATTCCTGAAATAGTTAAAGCCAATTCCACATTGGCTAAAACAGTCTGATGAGAAATTAAATTATAACTTTGAAAAACGAAACCTATTGTATGATTTCTATAGCTATCCCAATCTTCGTTCTTATACTTTTTGGTTGAAATTCCATCTATTAAAAGCTCACCTTTTTCATACTTATCCAATCCACCTACGATATTTAATAAAGTAGATTTCCCACTACCACTTGGACCAAGAATAGATACAAATTCATTATCTCTAAAATTAAGAGAAACATCATCTAATGCATTTTGAATTAAATCTCCTGTTTTATAACTTTTACTAATATTTTTAAGCTGTAACATTCCTGTCCTCCTTTACTAAAAAATAATTTCTAACATAGAGTTAATATACCCTTTTATATAAAAATTTAATTGAACATTAAAAAATTTATCAATTCCAATTACTTTAAAAAATTAAAGTTGAAAAAAGTTGGCTCTGATGTTATAATTAATATAGTTTAACTTCGTTAAACTATATTAATTTCATCGTGTTTACCTTAAAAATTTATCAAAATGAAAACACGATATAATATCCAAGAACTTTGTTAAATTATACATATTTCATCATATTTACCTTAATTTAGTTATCAAAAAGGGAATATGTTATAATATTTATAATTTAACTTTGTTAAATTATAAATATTTCATCGTGTTTACCTTAAAAATTTATCAAAATGAAAACACGATATAATATCCAAGTAACTTTGTTAAATTATACATATTTCATCATGTTTACATTAAAAAATTTACCAAAACGGAAACACGATATAAATTTAAGCTAATAATTATCTTATAATTTAGATATAAAAATACAAAAAGAGGTGATTTTATGAAAATACTTATTATAGGCAAGGGTGGTCGTGAACATGCAATGTTAAAGGCATGTCAAAAAAGCAAATTAGTTGAAAAAATCTATGTTTTACCGGGAAATTGCAAGATGGAAGGTGCTACAAAGGTAGATATAGATATGTTTGATATTGAACAAATTAAAAATTTTGCAATAAAAGAAAATATCGACTTAACAATTGTAGGACCGGCTGATGTTTTAGCACTTGGAATAAAAGATGAATTCAACAAAAACGGCTTAAGACTGTTCGGACCTACAAAATCTGCAACAAGAATTGAATCCAGCAGATATTTTACTAAACAACTTATGGAAAAATTAAAAATTCCTACAACTAAATATGTTGTATTTACAGATAGAGAACAAGCCTTAAAATTCGTTTCCGGAATTGAAAAATTCCCTGTAACTATAAAAATTGACTCAATTCCAAAGAATATGGGAATTTTTATTGCTAGAAGCAATAGAATGGCAACAGATATAGTTAATGAAATATTTGACGAAAACGAAAATTCAAAAATTTTAGTAGAAGAATTTATAATTGGTAAAGAATTTTCAATCTTTGCATTAGTAAAAAACAGCAAGGTTTATCCACTACAAATAGTTAAAGACTATAAGAGAACATCAGACAGCGACGAAGCTGAACATACCGGAGGTATGGGAGCTTGTAGCCCTGTTGCAAAAATTACAGATAATGAAATTGAACAAGTAGTAGAAAAAATCTTAAAGCCAATGGCAAAATCAATGTATGAAGATGGTTATGGCTTTGAAGGATTTTTATATGGAGAAATTGTTGTAACAAAAGATGGAATAAAAGTTTTAAGTTTTAATGCCAGACTTGGAGATCCTGAAGCAGAAGTGTTATTGCCACGTTTAGAGTCAGACTTCGTTCAAAATATCCTTGATGTAATGGACGATAAAGAGCCTGAAATCAAATGGAATGATAAAGTTTGCATAGGTGTAGTTCTTGCATCAAATGGTTATCCTTCAAGAGAAAAATGTCAAGATAAACTTAATCTTGTACCAATAGAAAGTGATATTTGCTTTATGGGTATTGAAGAAAAAAATAATGAAATCTATGCAAAGGGCGGAAGAAATTTAATCGTAACAGCTATGGCAGAAGATTTTGAAAAAGCAAGAGAATTAGTTTATAGGGATATAGAAAAATTAAAAACTGACTCTTTCTTCTATAGAGAAGATGTAGGAAGATTTTAATAAATAAATTAAAACAAAAAGCATACTAAATAAAAATGAGTGTGCTTTTTTTAAGTCCTTTATAGGACTTACTATTATTTATTTACAAATAATAGTAATGAGATCTCTCCATTTCGCTCTGCTACAGTCGAGATGACGTATTAGGAATATCTCTATGCAAAACATTTTGACGTGAATTATTTTGTTCTATATAATATGTTAAAATACAATGATATTAATT
>CABRGI010000117.1 GCA_902470455.1 uncultured Parvimonas sp. | reverse complement strand
AAACTAACAATATAACCATCTTCATCCAAATAAATATTTTTATCTGTAGATTTATTATATTCTTTTAATTCATCAAAATCTATTTCATATTCAGATAAATAACCAACTCTATACTTTTTAAATTTTCTTTTTCCATCTTGTATTTCGTAATTTTTATTAATATAATAATTAGTACCTCTGGCTTCTATTCTTTCAGTTATCTCTTTAAAAATATCTTTTAAAAATATTGCTTCTTGTTCAATTGCATCTGTAGGAACATATCCACTATTATATATAAATTCAATATCATTCGGATTATCTTCATAAATATTTACAAATTTAACTTCTTTTATCTCAACAAAATCTTCACTTCTTCCAAGAGATGTTAAATTGGTTATATTTTTTTCAACAGTATCCAACACTTCTTTAGAACTCCTAATATGAACTACCAAATCTACATCATAAAGAACTTCATAATATTTAATAGAAGTAGTTAATGAAGCATAATAAGAATACGGAATTGCATATTTACTATTTTTCTCTTCATCAAATTTTAATTTTTCAAGCTTTATTTTTGAATTTAAATCATTAATTTCAGATAAAAGATTTTTATATTCCTCTGATTTCTTATCAAATTGTTTTTGGCTCATTTTAAGATTAGAAATTTCATCTTTTACACTTTTCTCAAAAATTTTAAAATCATCTGACTTCTTCTGATAAAATTCTCTTAAATTACATATTCTGATGTATTCTTGCAATTCTTCTTCATCATATATATCTATAGTAGTCCGATTTTTAAAACTATTTCCTTGGGGTTTTAAGGCTTTTGCAATAATTTTATATCCTTCATTAAAAGTATCAGGATTCTTTAATTTAACTAAAATCCCTCTATCATCCATAACATTATTTAAAAAGGCTTGATCTCGATACATTTCTTTCCCTAAGGATTGAAACCTACCCTGAATACTTATATCCATATCTTTGTATTCTTTACAGTTACAAGCATTGTGAATTGCACCGATTATGGTTGAATAAGGAGGAAGAGGATAAGTCATTTTATTTTCTGAAGTTTCCTCTTTTTTATAATTAGCTTTATTTTGATGTAACTTTATCCTTAAAAGTTTATCCTTCATAATATTTTTTTACATCCCCTTTTAACTTTTCAAAAAATTCAGTAACACTTATAGGATTTAACTTTTCTCTTATTTCCTGTTCATTTACAAAGTTTCCACCTTCAATAAATGCCATTTTATAATTTCCTTTGTTTAACCTTTCAATCAATTCATCAGTTATGTTTAGTGTACTTTTTCTAACATTTACGACATTGTCAAAATAATGAGTTTTACAACTTCCAATTCCTCCAAATATCATTAGAGGTTCTGCATTATCAAGATTCCCTTTAACGACTAATGATAAGTTTTCTATTGTTTCCAATATTAAATTTACTCTTTCAATTTTTTCTGAAACTTCCGCCTCTACATCAAAATTTTCATCAACACCCACTTTGTCTAAATCAAATGTTATACTGTATTTCTTTAGTGACTTATCAAATTCATATTGATATGGCATAAGTCCTGATTCTCCGGCTTTTTCTTGTAAATTTATTCCATTATCTCTAGCATAAGTTGATGCTAAACATAAATTATTGTGAAATCTTGTTTCATTAACAAATTCATCACATGCAACCGCGTCTGTTAAATAAAATGAACTTTTTCTTATAACTGTTAAATTATTGGTATTCATATATCCGCCTTCAAGTGCTCTGCAATTTGATGCATTCATTTTTTCAGTAACTTCTTTTTGGGTTACTTTTTTATCAACTACAACCTTTAAATCATCATACATTCCACTTTGAGTCATAATTGCATTTTTCATACTTTCTCTACTTCTTGTGGCATAAATTTTACCATTTTTAAAAACTTTTTGTACAGATGATGCATTCCCCAAAGTTTCTCCATAATTTGAAGTAATATTACATACAATAGTAAGTGTTAATCCTAAGTTTTTCTTTTCTTTATTTTCCATTTTTTAATCCTCCTACTTATTTTCATTATTTCCATTTTTATTATTATCTTCTTTAACACGTAATGCATTTACAAATGTATAGGCTACATTTTTATTTTTTTCAAAATCTTTAAACAAATAATATGCAAAATCAAATGTTACAGAACTATAAGATGAAAGTTGAAGTAACGTTACTGAAAACTTTTCATAATCTTTAAAAGTCAAACAGGAAATTAATTTATTCCTATATGCATCGATTTTTCTAGGTGTATCTTTTAATTTAAAAACGACTTTTTCTGCACTTTCTCTGGCATTAAACAAATTAAAATTCATTTGTTTCTCTTCCTTTTCCAATTGCTCTTTTTCTTTTTTGTTATTCACCATAATATCAACTCCTTCATATATTTTTTGGTTTATTCTAATTAATTGACTAATTAAAAAACTATGGTTATCTATTTTGTTTTCTTTGTTATCTTTATTTTTTGGCTTACTGCCATCTCTAAGGAGCTTATCAATTAGATAATCCAAATACTTAGTATATAGGATACAATCAATAACTTCATCTAAAATCGGTTCATATTCATCCGTCCTTAATTTGCAAGGACTGTTTATTGCTTTAAAAATATTATCATCTTTTATATTTGAAATTTTTTCGAAAATTCTAATAGCGGAATTTCGTAAAAACATTGTTTCAAAATATTCCTTATTTTCCTTTTTACCATTTTTAATCTGCATATTTTTAGATATTATTTCAACTTCATAATCTAAAAATCTTGAAACATTTTTTGTAGTAAAAAACAAATTCAACTTAAAGTTTTTAAAAATCCCCACTGAATTTTTTTCATCTAAATCCAAATTTTTATCTGTTAAATAATCATTTGATTTTAATAACATATCGGTTGAAAAATTATTATTAATAAAAAATGAACTATCTCCTTTTGAAAACGCAAAAGGAATATAATCAAACTCACAATAATCCTCATATACATAAGTATTATAGTCCCAATTGAATGATAAAGATTTTGTCTTTCTCCCTTGATCAACATAGTATCCCAATAATCTACATATTTTTTGTTTTTCTTTTCCCATACAACTTGGATTACAAAATTTTGAATACATTGATTTTGCCCCTTCAAATGTCTTTTTTATTAATTCAAGCTTATTATCAGATATTTTCAATAAAATTTTATCCTTGTTTTTTATTGAAATTTCATCATTTTTAAATATATTCTTCATTATTGTATTCCAAAAACTTTTTAAATTTTTAACTTTTTCTTCATCAAAATCTTCAGAATTTAAAAGATTTTCCAACCTTTTATGATGCATTTTATCTTTAAAATATTCTTCTGCAAAATCATAATATTTCTCTTCATTTTTTGATATATCTATATCATCAAAATTATATAAAAGCACATCACTTCTTCCATTATATTCTGTTGAATAATTGAGTTTATGATATTTTAGATACCTTATAATTCCAACTGCAGCTGCTGAAAATCTCCAATCAGAAAATTCTAATTTTCTATCATATCCGTTAAAATTACCTTTGTCTTCTATCATTAAATCATCTCCCAAGAATCTATAAGCTGTAATAGTCCGAAACCTGATGCATTTTTACTTCCGACAGACGAAATCAGCATTTCGTTTAATAAGCTATTATCGGCATTAATTATAATTACTCCTAAACTAGCATCAATATACAATCCATAAAAAAGTACAACGGCTTTTTTCATTTCAGAAATATCCATCTTCATATCATCAATAGCGTTGGAATAATTTGGAAAATGAATTTTTAAATTTTCTTTAAATTTATCAAAGAAATCCTCATCTTCAACAGTTATATGTCTGTCTGTATTATCTTCTCTATTATGTTCACGAATGACAAGAGGAGAACAAAATTTAAATCTTGCACAATTTCCAACAATCTTTTTTTCATTTACAATTTTAGCATCTGTTAAAACTATAAAATTATTTTCAGAAATTTTAAATTCCTTGTCTTTATATTCTAAAAACGAATTGAAAAAGATAGTTCCAACATCAGTTTTTGGAGCTTTAAAAGTAATCTCAAAATTATTTTCTCCAACTTCAATTCTGTTGGAAAAAAATTTGGGTTTAAAAAATTTGACCGCCCACGAATATTTTTTTTCATCACTTTTAATATAATCATCCCCAAAAAATTTTTCAAAAAATT
>CABRGI010000116.1 GCA_902470455.1 uncultured Parvimonas sp. | reverse complement strand
ATTAATTGTTGCATAATATTAGCCCTTAATTTTTTTACTTCAGTCATATCAACTTCTATATTTGCAACAAATACAGGTGCTGTAAAGTAGCTTTCACTCATTCTCTTGGCAACAGTTCTTCTCATCATTGACATTGGAACTTCTTCAACTTCACCATATGATTTCTTTACTTCTTGAACTTTAACTTGTTGTTCTTCAACAGCTTTTTCTGTAGAAATTACATCTTTGTTTGCTAAGAACTCTAAAATATCATCTTTTAAAATTTTACCGTGAACACCTGTTCCTGTTACTTTTGATAAATCAACACCTTCAACCTCAGCAATTTTTTTCGCAAGAGAAGAAACTTTAATAATTCCAAAATTTTTAAAATTTAAAACATCTTCTTTTTGAATTCTTCCCTTAGGGCCTGTTCCTTTTAGCAATGATAAGTCGATATTATTTTGCTTAGATAAAAATCTTGCAGCAGGTGTTGCTCTTAATTTTATATCAGACATAATTTCCTCCTATCTATTAACTGCTTTTCTAATTGTATTTTTAATATCTTCAACACTTGGTACAATTACTGCCTCTAAGTTTTTAGCAGAAGGTATATTTGTGTCGGCTCCAGCAAGTCTATAAATTGGCGCATCTAAATAATCAAAAGCATCACTTTCAGCAATTCTAGCTGAAATTTCTCCACCAAATCCACCTGTTTTAAATGAATCATGGCAAAGAACAAGTCTTCCTGTTTTCTTAACAGATTCAACTATCAAGTCTTCATCTAAAGGTACTAATGTTATTGGGTCAACAACTTCAACACTAATTCCTTCAGCTTTTAATTCTTCAGCGGCCTGTAAAGCTCTTTCTAACATTCTTCCCCAAGAAACTAAAGTTACATCTTTACCTTCGACTTTAACTTCCCCTTTTCCGATTTCAACGATTTCTCCAACCTTTACTTCGCCTTTTCTTCCAAAAAGGGCTTTAGATTCAATGAAAATTACTGGATTATTATCTCTTATTGATGCTTTTAAAATTCCATAAGCATCGTTCACTGTTCCAGGAGCAACAACTTTTAAACCCGGAATATGACAGAACCATGATTCAAGAGCCTTGCAGTGTTGAGCAGCGGCTCCAGTACCAGATCCAGACGCACAACGATAAACAACTGGAACACTAACTTCTCCACCTAACATATATCTCATTGGAGCAGCTTCATTTACAATGGCATCCATTGCAATTGTAACAAAGTCCATAAAAGTTAAATCAACAATAGGACGCATTCCAACGGACGCAGCTCCTGCAGCAGCCCCTGCTATAGCAGCTTCACTTATAGGACAATCTCTAACTCTTTCTTCTCCAAATTCTTCAAGCATTCCCACAGTAGTTCCAAAATCTCCTCCGAAAATACCAACATCTTCTCCCATTAAAAATACATTTTCATCTCTACGCATTTCTTCGGACATTGCTTCTTTTATTGCTTCACGCAAAGTCATAATCTTTATTTCACTAGCCATAATCTTCTCCTATTAATTAATATTAAGCATAATTGTCAGTACAAGCATCTTTTTCATCTGCTAAAGGTGATTCCTTAGCAAAAGTTATTGCATCAGCGATTACTTTCTTTACACTTTCTTCCATTTCATCAAGTTCACTTTCAGTCGCAATTTTATTTTCAACCAAATATTTTTTAAATGCAACATTTGGATCTTTTTCTTTCCATTCGTCAACTTCTTTTTTATCTCTATATTTTCCTGCATCTGAAGCAGAGTGACCAAACCATCTATAGCTTTTCGCTTCAACCAAAACAGGTCCATTGCCTTCTCTAGCATATTCAATAGCTTCACTCATAGCATCATAAACATCTAAAACATTATTTCCATCTTCAACATAAAATGATTTTACTTTATAGGCTTCTGCTCTATCAACAACTCTTTCAACAGTCATTGATCTTTGTTGAGACATTGAAATACCATAATTATTATTAATAACATAAAATACTAAAGGCAATTTCCAAATTGATGCCATATTTAAACATTCATGGAAACTTCCCTCATTAGTGGCACTTTCCCCCATACAACAAACAACAACATTGCCTGTTTTTTTCATTTTTTGTGCAAGAGCGGCTCCAGTACTTAAACCATGTCCACCCCCAACAATACCATTACATCCCATATTGTTTACTTCTAAATTGTAAAGGTGCATACTACCTCCACGGCCTTTACATTGTCCTGTGGATTTTCCTAAAATTTCTGCCATCATCTTATTTATATCAATACCTTTTGCAATTGTTTGACCATGTCCTCTATGATTTGAATACATTAAATCTTCTTTTCTCATTGGGTAAATAGCTCCAACATTCGCTGCTTCTTCTCCAACAGAATAATGTGTCATACCATGTATAAATCCTCTTGAATATAATTTACTAAGTTCCATATCAAAATGTCTTATAAGCAACATTTGGTCATACATTTCCAAAAGTTCTTTTTTTGTTAATTTTTTTGAATTACTCACTATAAACCTCCAAAATTTTATATCAAAATTATTATTTTGTAATAATAATTTACCTCAACTTAATAAGTTATATCAAAACATATTAATATTTTTAACAAAAAAATTTTAGAATTATAATAATTGTGATTCAAATCACGATAAGTTTTATTTTTTTTATTACTTTTTTGTAATTATTTTATTTTTTAGATAATTATGATAAAATATATCTATTACAAAAATTTTAAGGAGAATATTATGAAAAAAATTTCAAAAATATTTTTATTATTAATGGCATTTCTTCTAGTGTCATGCTCAAATAATAAGAAAGACAAACAAAGCGATAATTCAAAAACTTCAAATACAGAAATAGTAACAGCAATTAAAAAACAAGAGTACAATCTGGATCCGAAATTATCAGACAGCCTAAATAATGATTCAGTGGTATCTCAACTTTTTGAAGGTCTTACTGAATATTCATCTCATGGAAAAATAGCCTTAAACCAAGCTGAAAGCATAGAAAAAAGTGCAGATTTTAAAAAGTGGACTATTACACTTAGAGATAATTTAAAATGGTCAGACGGTTCTAATATTACAGCAGAAGATTATGTAGAATCTTGGATTAGTATTCTAAATAAAGAAAATAATAATACTAATGCTTTTAAACTATTTTTTATTAAAGATGCAAAAAAATTATATGATGGAAAAGCAAAACTCAAAGAATTTGATGGGATTAAAATTTTAAACAAAAACACAATAGAAGTAACTATGGAATATCCTGTTAAAAATTTCGATGAAATTCTTTCAAATGTATTTATGTTCCCTACTAAAAAAGATAGTAAGATTGACAAAGAAAATCTTATTACTAATAGTGCTTTTAAATTAAAAAGCTACACCGATGAAGAAATAATTTTAGAACAAAATGAAAATTATTGGGATAATGTAAATACAAAGATTAAAAAAGTAACTTTGAAATTAGTAGAAAATGAGATATTAGCTTATCAACTTTTCGACTTAAAACAAATTGACTTTTTCGGCCTTCCATTTTATGAAATCCCTTATGAAAGACGTCTTGACTCAAGTAAAAAACCGGAACTTCTAAACTTTAAAACTAATATTTTTGAATTTTTAAAATTAGACACAAACAATAAAATATTAAAAAATGATACTTTAAGGAAAAATTTAAATTCTTTAATAGATTCTAAATTTTTAGCAGAATTCATTTTATATAATAATTCAGTCCCTATGATTCAAAGAGATAATTTAGTTTCAGAACAAATTTCAAAATTAAAAAATGAAGTTGAGGAAATTTTAAAATCTTCAAATTTACAAAATGAGGTTCTTACCTTAAGCGGTAATGGTACAAAATTATCTGAAAGAATTTTAGCATCGCTATCAAAAGAATGGATTGATAAATATAAAATTAAAGTAAGTATAAAAAATGAAGGAACTTCAGAAATAACACATTCAATCTTTAATATGGGAACAACAGACGAATTGGATATAAAATATTATATTAATCACTTTTTACAAAATGATGACTTCTCAAAAATGTACACTTCTATTGAAGATATACAAAGAGATAATCTTATTTTCCCACTATATAAACGTTCATTTTCTGTTATTGTTCATAATAATATACAAGGACTTCATGTAAATCCAAATGGACTATTAATAATAAAAAATTTATTAAAACACTAAAAATCTCTTTTTCTAAGATGCTTCGCTTTTAGAACATTGTTATTCTACAATAAAAATTAATATTTAAT
>CABRGI010000115.1 GCA_902470455.1 uncultured Parvimonas sp. | reverse complement strand
AAATTTACGATAAATTATAGAAAATTACTTTCAAATATGGTACAATATAAGTCGAGGTGAAATTATGGCAAAACAAATTTCTGTTGTAATTGTTGCAGCTGGTTCCTCAAATAGGATGGGATTAAGGACAAATAAAATATTTTTAGATTTATGTGGACAATCTGTTATTGAGAGAACTATTAATGCTTTTGTTGATATACCTGAAATTTTTGAGATTATTTTAGTAACAAAAAAGGAATTTTTTGATGATTTTAAGGATATATTAAATAATATTTCAATAAATATTAGATTAGTAGAAGGAGGCTCTTCAAGGGAGGAGTCTACTTTTAATGGACTTTTAAAAGTGTCCAAAGATTCAAATTATGTTATTTGCCATGATGGAGCTAGACCACTAGTAAGTAAAAAAACCATTTTAAATGTTATAAATGAGTTAGAAAGCTATAAAGCTGTAATAACTGGAGTTAAATCTAAAGACACTATTAAAGTTCTTTCTTCCGATTATGAAGTTATTTCAACTCCAGATAGAAGTTCATTATATAATATACAAACTCCACAGGCTTTTGATAAAAAAGTTCTTTTGGATGGATATAAAAAATTTTTTGAAGAAAATGGTTTTGCTACTGATGATTCTTCTATTGTTGAAAAATTAAATGTAAGAATAAAGCTTGTTGAAGGTGAATATTCAAATATAAAAATTACAACTATTGAAGATATTTATTATGCAAGAGTATTGTTAGAAAGAGGCATTTAATATGAGAATTGGACTTGGTTTTGATGTTCATGAGTTAGTTGTTGGAAGAGATTTAATAATCGGCGGGGTAAAAATAGATCATTCTAAAGGTCTTTTAGGACACAGTGATGCTGATGTTTTAGTTCATGCAATAAATGATGCTATAATAGGAGCATTGTGTCTTGGAGATATAGGAAAGCTATTTCCTGATAATGACCCTAAATATAAGGATATAAGCTCATTAATAATGACTAAAGAAGTTGTTAAGCTTATGAAAGAAAAGGGATATAAAATTGGGAATGTGGATAGTGTTATATGTGCTCAAAAACCTAAACTCTCAGGTTATATTTTAGAAATGAGAAAAAATATAGCAAAAGTTTTAGAAACTGATATTGAAAATATAAGTATAAAAGCAACTACAACTGAACATCTTGGTTTTGAAGGTAGAGAAGAAGGAATATCTTCTCATGCAGTTGTTTTACTTGAAAAAAATTAAGGAGGAAAAGATGAAAAAAGTTTTATTTACGTCTGAATCTGTTACTGAAGGTCATCCTGATAAAATTTGCGATCAAGTTTCTGATGCAATTTTAGATGAGATTTTAAAGGTTGATCCAGTTGCAAGAGTAGCATGTGAAACTTTAACTACAACAGGAATTGTTATGGTTGTTGGGGAGATAACAACTTCTGAGTATGTTGATATACAAAGTATTGTAAGAAATGTTCTAAAGGATATAGGATATACAAGGGCAAAATTTGGTTTTGATGCATCAACTTGCTCTGTTATAACAAGCATAAATGAACAGTCAAGAGATATTGCATTGGGGGTTGACTCTGCTTTAGAATATAAAAAAGGAAATGAAGATAAATATAATTCTGTTGGAGCAGGAGATCAAGGTATGATGTTTGGATATGCCTGCACGGAAACAGATGAATTTATGCCATTACCAATTACATTAGCTCATAAATTGACAAAAAGATTAGCTTATGTTAGAAAAAATGATATTCTATCATATTTAAGACCCGATGGTAAGAGTCAAGTTACAGTTGAATACATTGATGGTATTCCTTCAAGAATTGAAGCTATTGTAGTTTCTACACAACATAGTCCTTCTGTTAAGACTGAACAAATTGAAAATGACGTTAAAGAATTTGTAATAAATGAAGTTATTCCTGAAGAATTGATTGATGAAAACACTAAAGTATATGTTAATCCGACAGGAAGATTTGAAATTGGTGGACCTATGGGGGATTCAGGTTTAACTGGAAGAAAAATAATCGTAGATACTTATGGCGGATTTGGAAGGCATGGTGGAGGAGCTTTTTCTGGAAAAGATCCTACTAAAGTAGATAGATCTGGAGCTTATATGGCAAGATACATTGCTAAAAATATTGTTGCTAGTGGAATTTGTGAAAAATTAGAAATAGGAATTTCTTATGCTATTGGGGTAGCAAAGCCTCTTTCTATATATGTTGATACTTTTGGAACTGGAAAAATTTCAGATGATAAAATAATTGAAATAATAAATAAAGTATTTGATTTAAGACCTGCCGCAATTATTGATATTTTAGAGTTAAGAAGACCAATATATCGTCGAATTGCCGCTTATGGACATTTTGGAAGAAATGATTTAGATTTACCATGGGAAAGACTGGATAAAATAGAAGAAATTAAAAAATTTTTATAAATGTTTTTAGGAGATGTTAATATGGGAAAATGTTATGATTTTAATGAATTTGTGGACAGAAAGAATTCACATGCTGAAAAATGGAACAATATGGTTTCTGCTGGTGCTCCAAAAAATGATCATTCAATTTTATCTATGTCTATTGCTGATATGGAGTTCAAATGTTGTAATGAAATTTTAGAGGCATTAAAAGAGCCAATTTCTAATGGAGTAATAGGATATGATTGCCCTTGTGAAAAGTTCTTTTCATCATTTATAAAATGGCAAAAGGATAAGAATAATTGGGATATAAAGAAGGAATGGATTGTTCCAGTTCCTGGTGTAGTTCCTGGAATTGCTAATACAATTCTACAGAATACAAAAGAGGGAGATGCTGTTATTATAAATACTCCTGTATATCCACCTTTTTTTAATGCAATTTCTTTAAATAAAAGAGTTGTTATTGAAAATCCATTAATAGAATTAGAAGATAAATATGTAATAGATTTTGATGATTTTGAGAAAAAGATTGTTGATAATAACGTAAAATTAAGTGTATTGTGTAGTCCACATAATCCGGTTGGTAGAGTTTGGACTAAGGAAGAATTAGAAAAATATGGAAGAATTTGTAGAAAACACAATGTATTGATGATTGCAGATGAAATTCATGGTGATTTAATTCTTAAGGATTATCAACATACACCAATTGCATCAATCAACGATGATTTTTTATATAATACTGTTACTTTAACTGCTCCTAGTAAAACTTTTAATATTGCCGGTTTAGCTCAATCTGTTGCCATAATTCCAAATGAAGATTTAAGAAATAGATTTATAAACGGATTAGTAGGATATGGGATTTTCCACATGGCAAGTTTTGCAGCTGTAGGATTTGTAGCAGCATACACTTATGGAAAAGTATGGTTTGAAGAATGTATGAGTTATATTGAAGAGAATATTGATTTTGCAATTGATTTTATAAATAGAGAAATTCCAAAAGTTAAAGTAAAAAGACCACAAGCCAGTTTCTTATTATGGTTAGATCTTAGAGCATTTGATATTGATCATGATGAGTTACATCAAAAACTTATTAATGAAGGAAAATTATTACTAAATTCAGGAATAAATTATGGAGAAAATGCAAAATTATTCTTCAGAATGAATATCGCTTGTAATAGAGAAATGCTTACTGATGGATTAAACAGATTAAAGAAAGTTGTAGATAGTTTATAAATTTTAAGACTGCGAGGGCAGTCTTTTTTTATAAATATTTTACATTGTAAATATTTTCAATCTATGGTAAAATATTTCTGTGATTGGAGGTGTTTTTTTGAAACTTGAAATTTTTCAATTTTTAGAAAGATCAATTGCGCATATGGACAATAATATGGAGTTTATTTCCAGTTCATCTGATGCATTAAAAAAATTTTTTAATGATATTTTTTTGAATTGTGATTTTTTTATAAATACAAATGCTAGAATAAAAAGTGAAGATAGTATAAGAGAAAAATTATTAAGAAATAATTATTATTATAGATATCCTAATCATAAATTAGCAATAGAAAATCTTCCAGACTTAATTGGGATAAGAGTTGAATGTAGATTTATTGATGATGAAAAGAAAATTTTTGATGAAATTTCAAAAAATTTTACCGTTGAGTTAGATAGAAGTGAACTAAATTCAAATATAGAATTAAAACTAAGTGAAAAACAACCTACATTTCAAAAAAATGGTTTTGAGATATACAAAGTTGATGGAAGATATGTTGTTGAAGGTGGATATTTTGTAAATTTTGAATTACAAATAAAATCTTTAGTAAATATATTTTGGG
This sequence comes from uncultured Parvimonas sp., assembly GCA_902470455.1. Taxonomy (GTDB): domain Bacteria; phylum Bacillota; class Clostridia; order Tissierellales; family Peptoniphilaceae; genus Parvimonas. The sequence goes on along the minus strand of CABRGI010000115.1, from coordinate 41 downwards.
GAGAAATAGATCATAGTGTATTGTATAAAAACTATAATTAT
>CABRGI010000114.1 GCA_902470455.1 uncultured Parvimonas sp. | reverse complement strand
ATATTTTAGATGGAAATTACAAATTGCCATCTGAAATTTTAAAAATTTCTGAACCTATTTCAATGAAAAAGTTCTTTTATACAAATTATTTAGGATTTTCTCCAATAATTTCCTATGAGTTATTACATAATTCAAATGTCGATTCGGATATAAATTCTGCAAATTTAAGTGTGGAAAATATACAAAGAATTGATGAAAATTTTGTAAAATTAGTAGAAAATATAAAAAACAAAAATTATTTTCCGATTATTAAAGATGAAATAAATAACAATAAAGATTTTTATTGTTTTGACTTAAATTTGTATGAAAAAAAAGAAAGTGTCGATAGCTTATCAAAATTAGTTGAAAGTTTTTATCATAACAACTCTCTAAGAGATAGGATAAATCAAAAGGCATCAGGATTTAAAAAGATTTTGAATACAAAATTAAATAGGCTTACAAATAAATATTTGGCAATGAATGATGAACTTTTGAATAATCAAAGTAAAGAGGATTTAAAAATTTTTGCTGATTTACTTTCCATAAATATTTATAAGATAGAAAAAGGAATGAAGAAAGTATCTGTAGAAAATATTTATGATAATATGAAAGAGATTGAAATTTCACTTGATGAAAGGAAATCTCCAAGAGAAAATATTGAAGCATATTATAAAAAATATAAAAAGTTAAAAACTGCTGATGAAATAATAAAGACTGAATTACCAAAAATTGAAGAAGAAATGAAGTATATAAAGCAAATTTTGGAAACTATTGAAATTATTACAGAATTAAATGAGCTTTCTGAAATTGAAGAGGAACTTATTTCTTTGGGTTATATTAGGAAAAGTAAAAAGAATAAGCAAAAACTTGAAAAGTCAAAACCTTATGTTTTTGAAACAGACTCCGGAGCTTTGATTTATGTTGGGAAAAATAATTTACAAAATGAAAATTTAACATTAAAATTTGCAAATAAAAATGATATATTTTTCCATGCGCAAGATGTGCCTGGAAGCCATGTAATCTTAAGAGGTGCAAACCTAACAGAAGATGACTATAAAATTGCCGGATTTTTAGCAGGATATTATAGTTATTTTAAAAATGAAGGATATGCAAATGTAGATTACACAGAAAAAAAACATATCCGAAAAGCAAAGGGAACAGGACTTGGAATGGTTTATTATGATAATTTTAAAACCTTATTTATAGACTTTAAAGATGAATTATTTGATAAGTATAAAAAATAAGTATTGAGGGTATAAAATTAAAGTAAGTAGAATTATTTTGAAATTATAATTGTTAGGAGAAAATATGAAAGAATATCTAAACAAGGTTGGAGATGAGTGTATTCATTGTTCTGCTTGTACAAAAAAATGTCTCTTTTTAACTAAATATAAAATGGATTTAGGTGAGTTTGCAAAAAGACCTGAACTTGCAAAGAGTTGTTTTATGTGTGATAGCTGTCTAAGAGCTTGTCCAATTGATTTAGATGGTGCAAAAGTAGCAATTAATCATAGAGAAGACTTAAGTGGATATGGTGCAGTAAAATTTATGAAATCACCATATAAGTTTAGAAATAACTCAAAGATTAAAACAAAAGATATTTTAATGTTTGGTTGTGCTTTCCCTGGACATTATCCTGAAACAACAAAATATTTAATTGATATGTTTGAAGGAAAAATGGATTTTTCAATAGACTGTTGTGGAAAGCCTTTAGAGGATAGTGGTCTAATTTCTGATTTTGAAAAAAATTTAGAAAGATTGAAAGAGATGTATAAAGAAAAAGGTGTAGAGAGAATTGTAACTATGTGTCCAAATTGTTTTTACTTTTTTAAAGAAAAGTTGGATATGGAAGTTATTTCAATATATCAAAAATTAGAAGAAGAAAAATTACTAAATGTAATAGAAGATGAGGCTGAAATTTTTATGCCATGTCCTGATAAAAAAACTAAAGAATTGTTAAATCAAATAAAACCTTATGTGCCTAACGGAAAAGTAAAATTTAAAAAAGTAATGTGTTGCGGAATGGGTGGAGGAGCAAAGTCCAAAGAACCTGAATTAGCAAAAGAAATGATGAATACAGTAAAATCTGAGATAAACGAAAATATTTATACATACTGTGCTAGTTGTTCTGCAAGTTTTGGAAAATCAGAAGTAAAAAATGTAAAGCACATTTTGAGTGAAATGCTTGGAGTTAAAGAAAAAGTAGATTTAGGATATTTTAAAAATTCTTTAAAACTTAAGTATTATAAAAGAAATAGGAAGTAAGGATTGACTATGGAAAATATAAAAAAAATATTTAAACTAAGTAATATATTGATTGTATTATTGACTATAGTATTATGGATTTGGAACAGATTGAGCATTACTAGGATGGGAGTTGCAAGACATATTCACTATAAGAATGCAACATTATTTCCAAATTATTTTAATCAAAAGGGGCTTATAATAATTACTGTTATTTTAATTTTATTTTTGATAATTGAATATATTATGCTAAAGTTAAAAAACGAAAAAAAGTACAGTTTATACACATTGGGAATATTTGATTTATTGGCGATAATATTTATGTTTTCTTATGATGTAAAGAAGATATTTATTTATTATTATGTTATAATATATATAATTTTGATAAATTTATTAATATTTTTTGCGATTTTAAGAAAATATTTAAAAAATAAATAGGTAAATTATAAAAAGATTCAGCTCAAACGTGAGCCGAATCTTTTTTGTTTAAATCTTATTTAAAATCATTTTTTGCATCTGGCTTTTTATCTCTATTTTGAGGGTCACCTTTTTGTACAGGAAGGTTCTTATCCATTTGCCAAGAATTCCATCCTCCATCGTAAATAACAGCGTCTTTCCAGCCTGTCATTTGAGTCATAAACCAAGGAATACCAGCTCTCCAACCTGTTCCACAATAGAATGCAACTTTATCATTTTGTTTAATGCCTTGAGTTTCCCAAAGCGCATAAATTTCTTCCGGATTTCTTATAGTTCCATCAGGGTCATAATAATCATCCATATTTTGTGCATCTGTACCAGCAAATCCGTAATATGCTCCCTTAGGTTCACCGGCTTCAGGAATATAATCGTAACCACTTATTTTTCCTATATATTCATTCCAAGCACGAATACTTACTAACTTATATTTATCTTTTTCCATTTTTTCAACCATATCTTTTGCTAAAGGAATGGAAACATTTGGATTTTGTGGAACAGTAACACCAAATTTAGATTCTGCTGTTGGTTTGTTTACTATTGTTTCAACTTCAAAACCTGCATTCTTCCACGCTTTAAGACCGCCATTCATATATCTTATGTCTTTAACGCCTGCCCATTTCAAAGTCCAATATACTCTAAAACCAGCAGAAGCATCATCTGAATATATTATAACTGTTTTATCATTTGTAATTCCATTTTCTAAAAGATTTTTTTCTATTTGGGCTGCACTTCTTAAGTTCCAAACTGGTTCTTCTTCAATCAAATCTGTATTGAAGTGGATAGCTCCTTTGATATGTTCTTTATAGTTCTTAGCTTTATCAACATCTCCCCAAGAAACTTCTAAAATAGTAAATTTATCATTAGTGTATGTTTCTGGTTTTTTATTATCCATAACATCTTTAACCCATTGAGGAGAAACTAACATTTGATAGTTTGGATATTTAACTAATTTTGCATTAGAATCTTCAGAATATTTCACTAAATCTGAAAATATTTTTGCTTTATATCCATTTTTTATAAGCGCATCAGCAACTTTTGTAGCTCTTTGAGCATCCGTATCATAAACAATTTGTTCCTTATCTTTTGAAATACCTTTATCTTCAATATACTTTGCTAATTTAGAACTATTTACTTTTTCAATATTTTCTGTAGAAAGTTGAATGGATTTTTCTATATGTCCGGATTTTTTCATTTTTCCATCAGAAAAACCGTTAAATTCTTCATCTTTTCTTGTGTCGATAAATTGAACATTATCTTGTCCTACAGATTTTGTAAAATCTTCAACTGAAATTGTTTTTACTTCTTCTGTCTTAGTATTTTCTGTTTTCTTTGCATCATTATCTTTAGATTTATTGCATCCTACAAATAAAGCAGAAGCTAAAACTAAAGATAATATGATTGTTTTCTTAAATTTCATAAATTCATCTCCTTTTTATTTATTCATAAGAAATTATAACATAAATACTAGCTTTGTCAAATAAAGATATTTTATTAAAATTATTTATCATAGAAAAAGTTTATATTAAATATAAAAATAATAAAAGATAGCCATCTAGTAAAATAGATGGCTA
>CABRGI010000113.1 GCA_902470455.1 uncultured Parvimonas sp. | reverse complement strand
GGTTTATTCTATTTTTTGTTCTATATAAAATTACTTATTATTTTGGACTGAAAAGATATGAGGGAATGGGAGCATAAGTATGAATTTTAGATTGTATAAAAAGTTTTTATCTCATAGTTTTCAAGAGTTTTTAATTTATAGATCTACTGCAATTGTAACAATAGTTTTCGGCTTGATATTTTTTCTTGCTGAATTTATTGCAGGGGTAATTTATTTTGATTATACTGAAACAATATATGGTTGGATAAAAAATGACTATTTACTTTTAATATCAGTAGCTTCTGTAATAAGTTACGGTTATCAGTTTTTATTTACCGTTGCTCATGAAAATTTATATGAATTTATATTAGATGGAGAATTGGATTATATTTTGATTAGACCTGTAAATTCTTTTTTGTTTTACTCATTTTATAGGGTGGATTTTCCGAGTTTGATTAATCTATTTATAGCTTTGTGTTTTCAAATCTTTATGTTGACAAAATATAGTTTAAACTTAGTTTTAATAATTGAGTTTATTATTTCTATTTTTTTATCAATATACTTAGTATTTTTGTTAAATCAGATTGTAATAACTATTTCATTTTGGAAAGAACATTCAAGTGCTATAATGGGAATACCGGAATACCTAATTGATTTTTCAAGCAGACCTAAGTCTATTTATCCAAAATCAATACAGTTTGCATTAATTTATATAGTTCCTATTTTGCTGTCAATTAATCTACCTGTACTTATAGTTAAAGGGGAAGCTTCTGTTTTAAGTATATTATATATATTCTTATTTAATTTTTTGGGAACTATTTTTGCGATATTTCTTTGGAAAAAAGGTTTGAAAAAGTACGTATCTGCTAATTAATTACTATTGGAAAATAATAAAAAAACTAAGGTTGGAGAGTAAAAAATTTCCAACTTTAGTTTTTAATTGTTTTTGTGTATACTTTTTCTCTTTGATGATGCTGAATGTTTTTTGTTTCGTAATTTCTACAACCTGAAATACAAAATTAAAATAAAAAGCAAACAAATAAAGTATTAAAAAAGCTTAATTGCCTTTTTTATTTTTTTCATTTTTGCTAGCCCTTTCACATATGTATTTAACAGAGAAAAATAAAACAGTAATACATACATATTCTATAATCAATGATTTTAAATCCATAAATTCAGTAAAATAAAATAATACAAAATAAAGTATTGAAAAAAGTAAGTGTTTAATATATATATTTTTAATATCGTTTTTTCTGACTATAAATGCTAGAAATAGTGTTATACAGATAATAGATATTCTTTTTAAAATTAGGTAGTTCATATTAATAGTAACCTCCTTAAAAATAAAATTTATAAGAAAAAACATTTTCTCCTTACAATTGAATTATAGAACTCATAAATTATTTTGTCAATAATTTCTTAACAAGAAAATCATATTTTTAGTTTTAAAATCAACTGAATTTTAAAATTTATATTTTTTAATGCAGAATAAAATCGATAAAAAATATCAATTATATCTAAAAATCTATTGAAATAATTTTTTTGTTGTGCTATTATGAGTATGTTGAGAATAAAAAAATGGAGGGAATAAATTATGGTAACAAATGAAATGATGAAAAATTTTAAAGAACGTTTTGAAAGCGATTTATCAAGCAAAGTAATTTCAAATGCAATTGCTAAAAATGGTATTCAAGATAGTTCAATTAATAATGATGCTTTAAGATTTCATAATTTTAAGTTTTCAGACAGTGTAAAGAAAGCTGAAATTACAAATCAAAAGAAATCAGGACGTTGTTGGATGTTTTCAGGGCTTAATGTTTTGAGATTAAAAGTTATGGAAAAACTTAATTTAAAAACTTTTGAATTTTCACAAGTTTATCTTTTCTTTATGGATAAAATGGAAAAATCAAATAATTTCTTAGAACTTATGATTGAACATATAGATGAGCCATTAGGATCAAGGCTTATGGATAGTTTGTTAGATTTAGGAGCTGATGATGGAAACTTTTTTGAATGTTTTGATGATTTGATTTCAAAACATGGTATTGTTCCTAAGTCAGTTATGCCGGAAACTTTCAGTTCATCCGATTCAGGTGCTTTTGTTGAACAAATCAATGTAAGATTGAAGAGAACTGCAATGAATATGAGAAAAGCACATTCAAATGGAGCTTCAGTTCAAGAATTAAAGAAATTAAAAGAAGAAACTCTTTATGAAGTTTATAATATTTGTACAAAAGTTTTAGGAAAATTACCAGAAACTTTTGATTTTGAATATACAGATAAAGATGAAAAATTCCAAAAGATTACAAATTTAACTCCAAAAAAATTCTATGAAGAATATGTTGGAAATTACTTTGAAAATAAAGTTGATTTAATTGAAGATCCAAGAGGTAAGTATCCATTTGGTAAAAGAATAGAATTAAAATATTTTAAATCTGTTAGAGAAGGAAATCCTGTTGCTTCTTTAAATGTTCCTCAAGAAGACATTAAAAAAGCAATAATCGCATCAATAAAAGCTGGAGAAGCTGTGTGGTTTGCTTGTGATGTTATGAAGAACTGTGATAGAAAATTAGGTATAATGGATAAAGATTTATTTAATTATGATGAAACTTTAACAGAACTTGGAGAATTTTCTAAAGCCGACAGAATTGACTATAGATATACAGATTTAACTCATGCTATGACATTTGTAGGAGTTGATTTGGATGAAAATGGAAATCCAATTAAGTGGCAAGTTGAAAACTCTTGGGGAGATGAAGTTGGAGAAAAGGGAATATTCTCAATGAGCGACTCTTGGTTTACAAATGAAAACATTTCAGCAATAGTAGATAAAAAGTTCGTTGATGAAAAATGGTTAAAAGGTTTAGAAGAAGAATCTATAAAGATTGAACCTTGGGAACCATATGCAATGATGTTAAAAAGATAGTTTTTAAGGAATTACTACGGTAATTCCTTTTTTTGGATTTTTAAATCTTTATAAGACTATTTTTTATTGTCAAATTATGTTAAAATAGTTTTGAAATATTAATTAAATAGGAGGTATTTATGACTAAAGATAATTTAGATTTAAAGTTTGGAGACTATAAATATATTCGTCCAGATTTTGAAAAACTTAGAACTGATATCAGAGCTTTGACTGAAAGACTTGCAAATGCTAAAACGGTTGATGAAGCTATTGAAACTTATAATGAGCTTGATGAGTTAACTTCAAATGCTGACAGTATGGTATCTTTAGCACATGTAAAAAATTCAATTGATACTAAAGATGAATTTTATGATAAAGAAATGCAATTTATTCAAGAAAATTTCCCTAAAGTTGAAGAAGTTTCAGTTGAATATATTAGAGAATTTGTAAATAGTAAATTTAGAAAAGAACTTGAAGAAAAGTTTGGAGTTTATTTATTCCAAAAATATGAAAATTATTTATTGACATTTAATCCTTCAATTATGGATGATTTGGTTGAAGAAGCAAAGGTTGTTATGGAATATCAAAAACTTTTATCATCTTGTTCAAAAGAATGGAATGGAGAACAGTTAAATCTTACTCAACTTGCTAAATACTGTGAAGATTCAGATGCTGATATCAGAAGAAAAGCTACAAAACTTATTTCAGAAGTTTATGAAGAACAAACTGAAAAATTAGATGAAATTTATGATAAGGTTGTTAAGATAAGAGATAGAATGGCTAAAAAGTTAGGATATAAAAACTTTATTGAGCTTGGTTATAAAAAAATGGGTAGAGTTGACTACAATGCAAAAGATGTTGAATCTTATAGAAAACAAATTGTAGAAACTATCGTTCCTATTTGTAATAAGTTAAGAGAAGAGCAAAGGAAGAGAATTGGTTTAGATAAACTTACTTTCTATGATGAACCTATTTTCTTTAAATCAGGGAACCCTGCACCTCATGGAGAAAAAGACTGGATGCTTGAAAGAGCTGAAAAGATGTATAGTGAGTTATCTCCTGAAACTAAAGAATTTTTTAACTTTATGAAAACAAAAGATTTGTTTGACTTGGATGCTAAGAGTACAAAAGCAGCAGGTGGATATTGTACTTATTTAAGAAATTGGAGAAGTCCTTTTATATTTGCCAATTTTAATGGAACAACTCATGACGTTGAGGTTTTAACTCATGAAGCGGGTCATGCTTTTCAAGTTTTTTCATCAAGAGATTATATTCCTGAATATACTTGGCCAGGAATGGAATCAGCAGAAATTCATTCAATGAGTATGGAATTTTTCACTTGGCCTTGGATGGATTTATTCTTTGAAGAAGAAGCTGATAAATTTAGATATAAACATATTACTCATGCCTTGTTATTTTTACC
>CABRGI010000112.1 GCA_902470455.1 uncultured Parvimonas sp. | reverse complement strand
GGCTCACATAGTTCTAATAGGAATAGAGGAAATTCAAATAACTATTCACATACAAATATTATTGAAGAGAAAAAAGATAGAGTTGTAAAGATTTTAAGACATGGAGATCATTGGCATATTTATACTGAAAGTGGTAAAGAGTATATCAGTTATACTGATCCTACTTCAAAATATCCAAATGTAGAAGTTGGAGAATATAAAGGAAATCATTCAGATTCCCAAGATAATACAGAAAATGAAAAACCAAATGTTCCAAGTGCTAGTGAAAAATTATTTGAAGCTAGAAAGAATCTAAATATAGTAAATGTTTTGGGAAAAAATCCTGTTGATAGATATGATATAGTAAAGATTTTAAAACACGGAGACCATTATCATATTTATGATTCAAAGGGGAATGAAGGAATCACATATACTAATCCAAAATCACTTTATCCTGAAGCTGAATTTGGAGAATATCAAGGTAATCACGGAGATGAAAATAAAAAACCATTTGAATGGCCGAAAGGTGTAACAAAAATTGTAGATCATGGAGATCATTGGCATTTATATATTGGAGATAAGGAAGTTGGAGTTGTTCACGAAAATCCAAGAAGTCATTATCCTAATGCAGAATATATCAAAGAAGGAAGTGACCATTCTGATATTGGTGTAGATGAAAATGAATTATTTACTTACGAAAGTGTAAAAGCGGAAATAAAAGATAAAGTAATTCCATATCTTGACAGTAATCTTAGAGCAATGAAACATTACGGAGATTTAAATACAACATTAGCTGTTTATGGTTCAAACGGAGTTACAAAAGGAATTTTTTATTGGTTACACGGTAACCACTATCATGCAATAACTATAAAGCAAATTATTCAAAATGCAAAAGCAGGTCAATATGGAGATTGTACTGCGAAAGAAATTGTATCTGCTTTAAAATATATAATTGAAAATCCAAATGCAGAAATTGAGTCGAAAATAACTGTTGATAGACAAGAAGTAGTGAAATATCTTATGAAAGTTTATAATCTTGGAGATGAAACAGATGTAAATATTATTGGAGATATTGCTTATGTTTATATAAATGATGAGACATTAACATTCAGTTTAGCTGATTTTGAAAAAGTAAATGGAGAGATTAGATATAAAAAGAAACTTCCGGAAGCACCAAAAAAAGCTGTACCAGATGATGAAGATTTTGAAGATGAAGAAGATAATAATTACATTCCTAATTTTGAAGATAAAAAAGCTGATGAAAATAAAGATGATAAAAACTCAAATAAGGATAAATCTCTAAAATCAGAAGAAAAAAATAATATAAAGGAAGATTCAAATAAAGATATTGTAGAAAATAAAGAGCTTAATAATTTAGATAAAAAAGTTGAAGAAAAGAAAGTAGAAGAAAAATCAAAAACTGAAAATCAAAAAAAATCAGAAGAAAAGGAAAATGAGAAGAAATAATATTACAATTTAATTAATCTTCTAAATTTAAAATCACTCAAATAGAGTAAAATCTAATTGAGTGATTTTTTGATACTAAAAGTTACTTATAGTTTACAAGTTAGAATGTAAAAAATATTTCACGTCACTTTTCTTTGAAATGAAAATCCAACAATACGTCATCTCGACCGAAGCTAATCTAGTCCTAACTTTGTTTACTTGTAAACAATAGTAGGTCTGACGGAACAATTATATCTTTAGATATAATTGTACTGGAGATCTCACACTAATTGGGTTAAGATTTCTGTTATATTAAATATTATATGTGAATAAATTGATGATATCTCTTTAGATGTTGTTATCAAAATTATCATAGATTGCGAGGAAAATTATTGGGTTAGTTATTAAAGAAAAAAATAAAATCAGATAATAAAATATTTTAAAAAACTTTTTTATTAAATATGTTTATAAATTATGTTTTATGTGGTATAATATATTTGTAATTAATTAGCACTCAAGTTGATAGACTGCTAATAACTTTAAATAGGAGGTATGTTATGAAATTAAAACCAATAGGAGATAAATTAGTTATAGAAATGGTTGAGGTGGAAGAAAAGACAAGTTCTGGAATAGTTCTTCCTACTTCTGCTAAAGAAGCACCAAGTGTAGCAAAAGTTTTAGCAATTGGTGATGAAATTTTAAAGGATGAAGATAAAAAAGATTTAATTAAAGTTGGAGATAAAATAATTTTCTCAAAATATGCAGGAACTGAAGTTAAACTTGATAAAAAAGAATATATTGTTGTAAAAATTGCTGATGTTTTAGCAGTTGTTGAAGATTAGGAGGTTTTTAAATGGCTAAAGAAATTAAATTTAATGAAGAAGCAAGAAAAGGAATGGAAGCTGGTATTAATAAACTTTCAAATACAGTTAAAGTTACTCTTGGACCAAAGGGAAGAAATGTAGTTTTAGATAAAAAATTCGGTTCACCACTATTGCAAGAGAAATTGAATTGGAAGATCCTTATGAAAATATGGGAGCTCAACTTGTTAAAGAAGTTGCAACTAAGACTAATGATGTTGCAGGTGATGGTACAACTACAGCAACACTATTAGCTCAAGCAATTATTAGAGAAGGTTTAAAGAATGTTGCAGCAGGAGCAAATCCAATGATTATTCAAAAGGGAATTAAAAAAGCAGTTGATAAGGCTGTTGAAGGAATTAAAGAATTTTCAAAACCTGTTGAAACAAAAGAAAGTATTGCTCAAGTAGCATCAATTTCGGCAGCTGATGAAGAAGTTGGAAAATTAATTTCAGATGCAATGGAAAAAGTTGGAAAAGACGGAGTTATCACTGTTGAAGAATCAAGAAGTATGGGAACAACTTTAGAAGTTGTTGAAGGTATGCAATTTGATAGAGGATATGTTTCTCCATATATGGTAACTAATACTGAAAAAATGGAAGCTGAACTTGAAGATCCATATATTTTAATTACTGATAAAAAGATTACTAATATTCAAGAAGTTTTACCTGTATTGGAACAAATTGTTCAACAAGGAAAACCACTTTTAATTATTGCTGACGATGTAGAAGGCGAAGCAATGGCAACTCTTGTTGTTAATAAATTAAGAGGAACATTTAACTGTGTAGCTGTAAAAGCACCTGCTTTTGGTGATAGAAGAAAAGATATGCTACAAGATATTGCAATTTTAACAGGTGGTACAGTTATTTCAGAAGATTTAGGATATGAATTAAAAGAAACTTCTATTGAAATGTTAGGTAAAGCAAGAAGGGTAACTGTTGGAAAAGAACTTACTGTTATCGTAAATGGAGCAGGTGAACAATCAGCTATTGAAGAAAGAGTTGCTTTAATTAGAAATCAAATAGAAATAAGCGATTCTGAATATGATAGAGATAAATTACAAGAAAGACTTGCTAAACTTGCCGGTGGAGTTGCAGTAATTCAAGTTGGTGCAGCTACTGAAACAGAACTTAAAGAAAGAAAGTTAAGAATAGAAGATGCACTTGCAGCTACAAGAGCAGCGGTAGAAGAAGGTATTGTTCCTGGCGGTGGAACTGTATTATTAAATGTAATTCCAAAAGTTAAAGCACTTCTTGAAGGAACTAATGGAGACGAAAGAACAGGTGTTAATATAATTGTTAAAGCACTTGAAGAACCAGTTAGACAAATTGCAATAAATGCAGGTTTAGAAGGTTCAGTTATCGTTGAAAATGTTAAGAATGCTGAAGTTGGAATTGGTTTTGATGCTTTAAGTGAAAAATATGTAAATATGCTTGAAAATGGAATTGTTGATCCTACAAAAGTTACTAGATCAGCACTTCAAAATGCATCAAGTGTTGCATCTATGGTTTTAACAACAGAAGCTGCTGTTGCTGATGTAACTAAAGATGAACCAATGGGACAAATGCCTGGCGGAATGAATCCTGGAATGGGATATATGTAGAAAGTAGTTAACTTATAGATAAATTTATGGTAAAATAGAACTTGGATTAACCAAGTTCTTTTTTTATGGAGTTTTTATGATTAAATTATTTTTTAATATTATGTTTTTAGTTAGTATTTCTATTTTAGTGATACATCAAAGTTTTTATTATTATCAATTTAATAAGATTTTTAAAAAATTGAAAAATTTAAGCGAAGAGATAAATATTAGAGAAGAAAGAAATTTAATTTTAGAGTATAATTATAATCTTGCACAGCTTAATTATATTTTTTGTGTATATTTTTGTGGGTTGTTGAAAAAAATTCTATATAAAAAGAATAATTTTGAATATGTTGAATAGGAGAAAGTTTTGAAAGATTATTTATTTATATACAAAAATGAAGAAAAAATTGAATATGGAAAAGTTTTAAATTCAAAATTAAACTCCTATTTTGTAA
>CABRGI010000111.1 GCA_902470455.1 uncultured Parvimonas sp. | reverse complement strand
TAATGATTTAAAGGAAAATTATCATATTTCAAATATGGATTTAATTTCACCTTATATAAGAAAAGGTAGTTATTCGACACTTTTAGATTATTTGGATCAAGATTCTATAGTTTGCACAGAAGATATTTTAAAAATTTATGACAGAAATTTGGAAATAGAAAATTTATTTCATGAAAATGTACTTTTTTCTATTGAAAACGCAGAGATTTTAGATTCTCATAAGGATATTTTAATTCCTTTTGAAAATATCTTAAGAAGAATTAAAGAATTTAGCGTAATAAATTTTACACAACTTTTGAAAAGAACAAAAATAATAAATCCTAAAAGTATAGTAAATTTAAAAACTATTGAGTCTGAAATATTCAATAGAAAATTTGATATGCTATTTCAGAGTTTGAAATATAAATTGCAGAGAGGATATAAAATTGTAATTTTTGCCGGTTCATTTGAAAAAGCGAATAACCTAAAGGAAATTTTATTTGCTGAGAATATAAATTCAAATATATTTCAAGGATTAGAATTTGAATTAAAAAGCTCTATTTTAGGGATTTCTACATTAAATTTAGAATCTGGATTTGAATATCCTATTCAAAAAGTTCTTTTTTTAACACATAAAGAAATTTATGGTACTGTAAAAAAGACTTCTAAAAAAGTAAAAAAGAAAAGTAAAGATACCTTACTAGATTACACTGACTTAAATGTCGGAGATTTTGTAGTTCATGAAAACCATGGAATTGGAGAATATAGGGGAATTCAACAGATAGAAACTGATGGTATTGTAAAGGATCACATCTTAATTTTATATAAAGGAAATGATAAATTATATATCCCGACAGATCAAATGAATTTAATTCAAAAATATATCGGAAAAGACGGATATAGACCGAAATTAAATAGATTAGGATCTAATGATTGGGTTAAAACGAAAACTCGTGCTAAAAAAGTTTTAGATGAAATTGCAATAGATTTAGTTCAACTATATGCGAAAAGGGATAAAATAAGAGGATTTGCATTTTCAGAAGATACAACATGGCAAAAAGAATTTGAAGACAGTTTTATTTATGAAGAAACATATTCACAGCTTAGGGCAATTAATGAAATCAAGAGAGATATGGAGCAATTTAAACCTATGGATAGATTGCTTTGTGGAGATGTAGGTTACGGTAAGACTGAAGTAGCTTTAAGAGCAGCTTTTAAAGCTATGATGGATGATAAACAGGTTGCATTTTTAGTTCCTACTACAATACTTGCTCAACAGCATTATAATACTGCCATTGAAAGAATTGGAGATTTTCCGATTGAAATAGAAATGCTCAGCAGATTTAGAAGTCCTGTAAAACAAAAAGAAATTTTAAAAAATGTAAAAAACGGGAAAGTGAATTTACTAATAGGTACACATAAATTATTATCAAAGAATTTAGAATTTAAAGATTTAGGACTTTTAATAATAGATGAAGAACAAAGATTTGGTGTTAAACATAAAGAATCCTTGAAAAAAATTAAAGAAAATATTGATGTCTTATCACTATCCGCAACACCTATTCCAAGAACTATGCAAATGAGTTTAGTTGGAATTAGGGATATGAGTATTTTAGATGATGCACCGGAAGAAAGAGTAACTATTGCTACATTCGTTTTAGAGTATAATGATTCTGTAATTCGTGAAGCTATATATAAAGAAATAGATAGGGGCGGACAAGTTTATTTTGTATATAATAGAATTAAAGATATGGATAGGATGTATGTAGAATTGTCAAAACTTGTTCCTGATGCTCGAATTGCAATGGCACATAGTAAATTATCTAACAAAGAGTTAGAAAATATTATGTATGATTTTCAAGAAGGAGAATATGATATATTATTATGTACTACAATTATTGAAACCGGTATGGATATAAAGAATTGTAATACTATGATTATATATGATGCTGATAAAATGGGATTATCTCAACTTTATCAGTTAAAGGGAAGAATAGGACGTTCAACTAGAAGAGCTTATGCATATTTCACTTATGAAAAAGATAAAGTACTTACTGAAATTTCAGAAAAAAGACTTATGGCTATAAGAGATTTTTCTGAGTTTGGTTCAGGTTTTAAAATTGCTATGAGAGATTTAGAACTTAGAGGGGCAGGAAACATCTTGGGTGAATGTCAATCCGGACATATAGAAACAATTGGTTATGAAATGTATGTAAGAATGCTTGAAGAAAGTATAAAAACTGTCAAGGGAGAAAATTTACAAATTAAAAATCAAACTACAATAGAACTTTCTGTAGATGCATATATTCCTTCAAATTATATAGGGGACAGTAATCAAAAAATCGATATGTATAGAAAAATTGCTGGAATAACATCGAAAGAGGATTTTAATGAAATTTATGATGAGTTAACTGACAGATTTGGAGATGTTCCAAAAACGGTATTAAATGTTATGAATGTGTCATATTTGAAAAGTATTTCAACAGAGTTGAATTTTATTAAAATAATTGAAAGAGAAAAATCAGTTGTATTTAAATTTGAACAAACAAATAAAGCTATTTTAGAGTTAATCGGCAGAATTTCTGATTCGTTATTTAGAAAAATAGAGTTCAATATGAATGAAGATGCCGAATTGATTTATAATTACGATAAGAAAAAATTAGAAGAAAGTATTGATTTTGTTGAAAATTTGCTATTTTTGAAGAAAAATAGTTAAAAAATCTTTGACATAATTTAAAAAATGATGTATAATATCAAAAGATTAAAATATTAGTCAAAAGGAGAGAAATATGAAAAATAGATTAATGAAATTTGCAAGTGTAATTGTACTTTCAACTATGCTTTTTACTGCTTGTGCTAAAGCACCAAGAGGAGCTATGGTAAAAATTGGGGATAAGTATATTACTGAGGAACAAATTCAAAAAGAATATGATAGAATAATTGCTTCATATACGGATGAACAAAAAGCCAAATATGATGAATCAACTGATGAGGGCAAAAAAGCTTCTTTAAATTTAAAACAGAATATATTAAATAGTTTTTCTGACATAGAAATAGTTAAGCAAAAATTTGCTAAATTAGAAAAAGAATATAAAGACGCAGGCAAAACTGAAGAAGAAATTTCTAAAGTGACTGTAACAAAAGAAGAAATAGAAGAAAATTTTAATAAAGTTAAAGAGCAATTAGGCGACAAGTTTAATGAGGAACTTGAAAAGGCTAAACTTACTGAAGAAGAATTAAAATTTAAAATTGAAGATAATTTATATTCAACAAAGTTTCAAACTTGGTTTTCTGAAAATTTTGATCCAACAGATGAAGAAATAATTGAAAAATACAAGGGAAGTGACTTTGATGGTCCACAAATTAATGCCAGTCATATTTTAGTTGAAAATGAAGAGGATGCTAAGAAAGTTAAGAGTCGTTTAGAAGCTGGTGAAAAATTTGAAGATGTAGCTGTTGAAGTTTCAAAAGACCCATCAGCTAAGAAAAATAAAGGTGTTTTAGGAACTTTCACTAAGGGAGTTATGGTAAAAGAATTTTATGATGCTGCATCAAAACTGAAAGTTGGAGAAATCAGTGAACCCGTTAAGAGCAAATTTGGATATCATATAATAAAATTAAATGAAATAGTTGAAGAATATGATAAATTTTCTGATGAAAGTAAATCACGTATAAAGCAAGGATTGAAAAAATCAATTATGTCAGAAAAATTTAAGACTGAATTTGAAAAGATTCAAAAAGAAGTTGGCTATTTACCAATAAAAAATTTCAAATAATTTAACTAATTACTTGATATTTTTTAAAAATTAAGATATAATAATAATGCACAATGGTTAAGAAACCATTTATATAGGCAATTATTAAATATAATAGTGTATTTAGGAGGAAATTTTAATGAACAAATCTGAATTATTAGCTAGTATGGCTGAAAAAGGAAAAATTACTAAAGTTGATGCTGAAAGAGCATTAAATGCTTTTATTCAAACTGTTGAAGAAACATTAGTTAAAGGGGAAAAAGTTCAATTAGTTGGATTTGGAACTTTTGAAGCTAGAGAAAGAAAAGCAAGAAGCGGAAGAAATCCAAGAAACCCTAAAGAAGTTATCAAAATTCCAGCTTCAAAAGCACCTGTTTTCAAAGCTGGTAAATCATTAAAAGAAATAGTAAATAAATAATTATTGATTGCTAATAAAAAATCAGACTTAAAGTCTGATTTTTTTGTGAAAAATTAAAAATACATATTGAAAAATTTTTTATGATATGCTATAATATTTTGGTGAATAATCACATATTCTGATTGAACAAGTGTTGCCTAAAAAGGTTCTTGTCAAGTTGATGAATATGGGTGGCTTAAAAA
>CABRGI010000110.1 GCA_902470455.1 uncultured Parvimonas sp. | reverse complement strand
ATAATAGCTTTGCCAAAAAAATTAATAATATAAGATTTTTATTATGAATATTATAATAAGTTGGTCATAACGCTGTATTTTATATTTTGGGAAAATTTTGAAAAAAAATATAGCTTAATTAATTTTTTTGTTATTATAATTTTTGGAGGAAAAATATGTTCGGTTATTCAAAAAAAGAATTGAGCTGGATTTTATATGATTGTGCAAATTCTGCTTATTCTATGGCGATTACTACTGCCTTGTTCCCGATTTATTTCGGAATGGTCGGTGGAAATGAAATGAATTTAGGATATTACAATTCATTTGCCAGTATTATTATAGCTATTTTAAGTCCGGTACTTGGAACTATAGCTGATTTTAAGGGCATGAAGAAAAAATTATTTACATTATTTTCACTTATTGCAATTTTTTCAACATTATTTTTATCATTTGCAGGAGAATTTGGCTTACCTTTATTAATGGCTTTTTTTGTTTTGGGCAGCGTAACTTTTGCAGGATCTAATATTTTTTATGATGCATTTTTAGTTGATGTGACTAATGATGAGAGGATGGATAAAATTAGTACAGCAGGATTTGCGTACGGATACATAGCCAGTGTTATACCATTTATGTTTTGTTTGGGAGCTGTTTTGATTTTCGGGATGAAAAATCCGTTAGGTTATCAAATAGGTTTTGTTATAACATCCGTCTGGTGGTTGACACTTACAATTCCAATGTATAAAAATATTGATCAAATATATGGAGTAGAACCTGTTCCTAATCCTGTTAGAGAAAGTTTTAGTACTGTTTTTCATACTTTAAAAAATATTGAGAAAAATAAGGTTGTAGTTATATTTTTATGTTCTTATTTTCTATACATTGACGGAGTAGATACTATCATAAAGATGGTTATACCTTATGCTACATCTGTTTTAGATGCAGATAAGTTTAATACACTTGTACTTTTAGGAATTTTGATTTATGTTCAAATAGTGGCATTTCCTTTTGCTATTATTTATGGAAGATTGGCTAGTAAGTTTGGAACTAGAACTATGATTAAAGTAGGAATTATAACTTATATGGTTTCAGTAATATTTGCATATTTTATGAGCAACTTAGTTCATGTTTTCGTATTATCAACATTTATAGCATCTGCTCAAGGTGGAATTCAAGCGTTGAGTAGAAGTTATTATGCAAAAATTATTCCAAAAGAAAATGCAAATGAATTCTTCGGTTTCTATAATATTTTTGGTAAGTTTGCTGCTATAATCGGACCTTTTATTATGAGTTTGATAACTACAATAACACATAATCCAAGATATTCAATTCTTGGCATAATTCCACTATTTGTTATAGGTTATATAATAATGTTACAATTACCAAAGGAAGAAAGATAATGATTTTTAAATTTGATTCACAAAATGCTTGGAGAATTAAAAACGAATACAAAAAAGAAAAGTTTGATATAGATTTTGAAGCATTAAAGAAAAAAGAATTGGAAATTTTAGAAAATTTTATTTCTTGTTGTAAAAAAATGAATTTAACTTACTATATTGGTTTTGGAACTCTTCTTGGAGCGATTAGACATAAAGGATTTATTCCTTGGGATGATGATATAGATGTTTGTATGCCTAGGGAAGATTATGATAAATTTGTAAGAGGTGGTAGTGAATACTTGCCAGAAAATTATTTTATTCAAACTATGGAGTCGGATCCTAAATATGCTCTAAACTTTGCAAAACTACGAGATAGTGATACTACTCTTTTTGAAAAACATGTAGTTGATGTAGATATAAATCATGGAGTATTTATAGATGTTTTTCCTCTTGATGGATATATTAAAGGTCAAAATAAAGTTTTGGATTTAAGGGTAAAGGAAAAGCCTGTATTTGAAGAAGCGGATACTAATGCTTTTTCAAATGCTATAAGCGGTTTTGGGAAAAAATTGGCATATAAAATTGGTGAGACAATACCGAACAAACTAAAAACAGATCTTTCAAAAATGTCTGTTCCAAAAGATAATCCAAAATTTGAAGACTGTGAATATGTTGCTTGTTTGGTTGATAATTTTTATATATCGCCTTTTAAGAGAGAGTTTTTAGGAAAGGGAGTAGAAGTTGATTTTGAAAATTTAAAAGTCAATGCTCCCGAAAAATATGATGAATATTTAAAAGTTTTATATGGAGATTATATGAAATTACCACCAGTGGATCAAAGAGAAAATCATCATAATTTCCATCTTGCAGATGTAAATAAGAGTTTTAGAGAATATCAAGAAAAAAATTAAGCTATGGATAAAATCATAGCTTTTTTGTTTATTTTGTAGAATTTTTTTTGTATTTTTGATATAATAATTACAGTTTTGCGCTATTTTTAAAAATTGCATAAAATTAAAAATTAGATTGATATTAATTTTAAATAATAAAGATTATAAGGAGGTGTATTATGAGAGAAGTTGTTGATAAACTTGTTGAATGGCTCAGAAGTTCTGTAAAAGAAGCTAATTGCAAAGGAATAGTTTATGGACTAAGTGGAGGGGTTGATTCAGCTGTTATTGCTGCACTTTCAAAACTAGCCTTTAATGATGAATCTTTAGCTATAATGATGCCGATAAACAGTTCTGAAGAAGACGAAAAAGATGCTAAGTTGGTTATTGATAAATTTAAACTTAATGCAATTAAAGTAGACTTGTCTAAAACATATTCCATTTTTACAGATTCCGTTGAAAAAGGAGATAATCTAATGGCTTATGCAAATGTTAAGCCGAGACTTAGAATGACAACCTTGTATTATTATGGACAATTAAAAAAATATTTGGTTGTTGGAACAAGTAATAAATCAGAATTTACTGTTGGATATTTTACTAAATACGGGGATAGTGGTTCTGATCTTATGCCACTTGTGGATTTTACAAAGAAGGAAATTTATGAACTTGCAAGATTTTTGGGTGTTCCCGATAAAATAATTCAAAAGCCTCCAAGTGCAGGACTTTTTGAAAATCAAACTGATGAAGATGAAATGGGATTTTCCTATGATGATTTAGAGAAATTTATAAATAATGAAAAATTAGATAAAAATATAGAAGAGAAAATAAAAAAGATGGTAAAATTTTCTGAACACAAAAGAAATTTTGCTAAAGGATTTAGGAGGTAATTATGTCAGGACATAATAAATGGAGTACGATTAAACATAAAAAAGGAAAAGAAGATGCAAGAAGGGGTAAAATTTTTACAAAACTTGCTAGATATATAATTGTTGCAGTTAAAGAGGGTGGAGCGGATCCTGAATACAATCCTGCTTTAAAAACTGCAATAGAAAAAGCTAAAGCTGAAAATATGCCTAATGATAATATTGAAAGGGCATTAAAGAAAGGTGCCGGAGATGGAGATGCAAGTAACTATGAAACTATAATCTATGAAGGTTATGGACCTGAAGGTATTGCTGTTGTGGTTGAATGTTTAACTGATAATAGAAATAGAACTGCCGCAGATGTAAGACATGCTTTTGATAAACATGGCGGAAATCTTGGACAAAATGGTTCAGTTTTATTTATGTTTGAGAAAAAAGGGGTTATTGTTATTACAAGAGAACAAGCTGAAGAAGATGATTTGATGGACTTTGCTTTAGAAAATGGAGCTAGTGATTTTGAATCTGATGAAGAAGTTTATACAATATATTCAGAAGTTGCAGACTTCATTACTTTAAGAGATGCACTACAAGAAAAAGGATATACTTTTAGTGCTTGTGATTTAGAATATGTTCCAAGCAACAATTCACAAATTGCAAATCCTGAAAATATAAAGAAAATGGTTAAAATGATAGATCAACTTGAAGATAATGATGATGTTCAAAATGTTTATCATAATTGGGAAATACCGGAAGATTTAGATGTAGAATAAGATGAAAAAAACATTTGCTTTTTTGATTTCTTTAAGTATAATTTTATTTATTTTACTATATTCAATAGATTTTATGGCTAAAGATATTTCTTATTATAATAATTTTCATAATGAATATAAAATCGATAAAGAGTCAGGTCTTTCTAAAGAATGGATAGAAAATGCAAGCAATTCACTTGTTGAATTTATAAAAAATGGGGACAAAGAAGTTTTAAAACATCATTTTAATAAAAAAGAAATTTCTCATATGGAAGATGTATATAAACTTTTTAAACTTGATAGAGTAGTCTATACATCTTTATTTATAATTACTTTAATCGTGTTTTTATATAAAATAATTAAAAATGACTTTATACTTTTTAAATATATAAGAAAGTATATTTTAATAACATATATTACTGTAATTTCTTTTTTAGGCATTTGTTCTTTATTCTTTTCTGAAAGTTTTATATATTTTCATAAATTATTTTTTAATAATGATTTATGGCTTTTAGAC
>CABRGI010000109.1 GCA_902470455.1 uncultured Parvimonas sp. | reverse complement strand
CTGTATTTATTTTTCTTATCTCTTATTATCTAAAAGTCTTTGTAAATTGAATTATTTTAATTCTTCTCTTCTCTTTCTTCTAAATACTGAAAATAATGCTGTTCCTGATAATCCCAATAATACTGTGTATAGTGCTGAATTACTTCCTGCTCCTGTCTTTGGTATTCTTGGTTTTGGTGTCCTTACATTTGTTACTACAAATCCTTCTTTTGCATTTCCTGTTATTACACTCTTATATCCATTTCCTACCGCTTTTTCCTTAACTGTATATTCTATTTTCTTTCCATCTTTGTATTCGTCAAGGTCTGTGAAACTTCCTGTCCAGTTGTTTTCTTTTGTTAATACAACTTTCTTTCCTGTTTCTTTTCCATCTGCTAGTAATTCTATTGTTACACTATCAGGTCTCTTCTTATCTTGGTCATTATTATCTTTCCAAGCCTTTGTTACTTGTACTGATGTCTTTCCTGGTGTGTATTTGTTCTTAACATTGTATCCTTCTACTTCTGTTGTATAACCTTCTACCTTTTCTTCTACGATTGTGTAGTTGATTAATTCTCCATTTTCATATTTGTCAAGATTTTCAAATCTCCATTTCCAGCCATCTTTTTCAGTAACTTTCTTTGTAGCTACTTTTGTTCCGTTCTTTAATAGATTTACTGTTATTTCTGTTGGTCTCTTTCCGTCTTGGTTATTTGCATCATCCCAAGTCTTACTTCCTTCTACAAATGTCTTTTCAGGTTCTCTTGTATTTGTTACTGTAAAGCCTTCTTTTGCACTTCCTGTAACTTTACTTTCGTATCCATTTCCTACAGTTTCTTCTTTTACAGTATATTCTATTTTCTTTCCGGCTTTATATTCGTCAAGGTCTGTGAAACTTCCTGTCCAGTTATTATCTTTTGTTAATGTTACTGTCTTATCTGTTGCTACTCCATCAGCTATCAATCTAACTGTTACTATTCCAGGTCTTACTCCGTCTTGGTTATTTTTATCTTCCCAAGCCTTTGTTACTTTTACTGATGTCTTTCCGGGTGTGTATTTGTTCTTTAGGTTATAGCCTGTTATTTCTTTTTCATAACCTTCCACTTTTTCTTCATCTATAGAGTAAGTGATTTCTTTACCATTTTCATATTTTGGTAATCCTTTGAATTCATACTTCCACTTATCATCTGCACCTTTTATAACTTCTTTTGTTTCTACAACTTCAGGTGCTTTATCTCCAACTTTTTTAATTAATTTAACTTTAATTGATGTTGGTCTCTTTCCGTCTTGGTTATTTGCATCGTCCCAAGTCTTTTCTCCTGATATATCTACTGTTTCCGGTGTATGTGTATTAGTAAGATTATAACCTGATAATGCTCCTACATAACCCGCTACAGCTTCTTCTTCTATAGAATAAGTTATTTCTGTACCTTTTTCATATCTTGGTAATCCTTTGAATTCATATGTCCACTTCTTATCAGCACCTTCTCTGACTTCTTTTGTTTCTACAACTTCAGGGGCTTTGTCTCCAACCTTTTTAATTAACTTAACAGTTATTTTTTCAGGTCTCTTTCCGTCTTGGTTGTTGTTATCATTCCAAGTCTTTTCCCCTTTTACATCTACTGTCTCTGGTGTATGTTTGTTTGTTAAATTGTAGTCTGGACCATTTGTTGTTCTTGTTTTAACTTTATCATAACCATCTACTTTAGCTTCATCTATACTATATTCAATTGGTTTTCCACCTTCATATAATGGTAAGTCTGCAAACTCATATTTCCATTTGCCATCAGTATCCGGTGTAACATCTTTTCGTGTTACTTCACTTGTTTTTCCATCTACCGTTTTCTTCAAGATTACAGTTATTTTTTCTGGTCTCTTTCCATCTTGGTTATCATTGTCATCCCAAGTCTTTTCTCCTGATACTTTTATCTTTTCTTCAGGTTCGTTTTTGATATTTTTTATTGCAACTTTAGTAGTTCCAAAATCATCAGGATTAACAGTGATAGGAGCAGTTAATTTTTGGTAACCTTGTGGAGCTTCAGTCTCAACAAGTTGATACTCATCTCTAAGTAGCTTTCCAATTTCACCGCTTCCATCTTGTCCTGTTACAATTTCTCCGACTTTTGCATTGTTACGAACACGAATAACGTCAAATTTCGCACCGGCTAATGGAGCATTGTCCTTGCCTGTCTTTTGTACTTTAATTTTAAATACATAGCCTTCGCCAATACCACCGGCATCTCTAATTTTATAAGTACTTTCTTGACTATGATTATCTTCGCCATATGTTAATTTTGCTTTATTTTTAATTTCTTCTCCGGCTACCGGGTCATATTTTAACTTCACTTCATAAAAAATTTGAAATCCTCTGTTTATATTTTCAGCACCTATACTTCCAATATCAATTGTAAGTTTTTTACCTTCGAATTTAATTTTTCCTGCATCCTTAAATTCTTTAGTTACATCCTTTCTATTATTAAAATTCATATCAGTTATCTTGTTTTCCCATTGTCCCTGAAAAATTTGAATACTATTTTCGTCAAATTCAACACTATCTGATTGAATTGTGTCTATGAATTTAGCATTAGTTAGAACTACATTTTTTTGGTTAAGCCTAATGTCATATCTTCCTTTAGTTTTATCACTTGTCATCCAGCCAACCTTACTTAATTGTTGACTTATAAAAACTGGTGGATTATAGTCAACTTTCCCTGCAGGAATAATCTTTCCATTCACTGTTAAAGTTACAGGAAGCTCCCCTGATCCGGTTTGTGTTTCTCTATTAACAGAAGCATTAAAATAAAATTTTCCTTTAACACCTGAATGTGTTTCTACATATTTTGTAAATGTAAGTACAATTTTTGCAGGATTTTGATTATGCATAGTTGCTTTAGCGATAAGGTTATCATTTACATCCTTTATATCAAAATGATCGGGCGGTGAAGTGTTAAATCCTATCGGCAAGGTCATCGTAACGGTATCGTTTTCTTTTGCAACATTATCAGGCAATTCAAATTCTGCATATACCCTGAACGGTTGCCATGCTCCAATTTTTTGCCCCGGCTTAAAAGGATTACCATCCGCATCCGTAACCGATGCTTTCATAATTACATCTCTTTCCACCTCTTTTGCATTTGATTTATTGCTAAAAGGTAATAAAACCGAACAAATCATAGCAAATACTAAAAGAAAACTTAGTTTTCTTTTCATTAAGCTTTTCATACAATACTCCTCCATTTTGTTTTTATAATTATAAAATATGATCTTGAAATATATTTTTCATTTACAATCTATAAATTAAAATCCCCAAAAGATATATAAATAAAATAATAAATCTCTAATCATTTATAAGTACCTTGTATTATACCACAAAATAAAAAAAATGGCAAAAAAACAGATAGTTTTTATTACTATCTGTTTTTATTGTGCCATTTAATTTATAATCAGGTTGTTTGCTGATTATATTATACATTATTTTGTATATTTATTACGCCTATAAGCAATTAGTCCTAATAGTGTTACTGATGTTAATATACAGTAAATGTATAGAGATAAGTCATTTGAACTTCCTGTTTTAGGTAATTTTGTACTAGGTTTAAGAGGTTTTGGAATTTCTACATTTTTGTTAGTAATTGTAAAACCATCTTTCATACTTCCGCTGTAACTTACATTGTATGAATTACTACCAAATTTAATTGAATTTCCACTTTCTCCAACTTCTTTAACTGTATATTGATAGTAGTTTGTGCTTCCAAGTCCGTCTGCTACTTCAAGTTTTTCAAATGTAGCTGTCCAATTATTTGCTTTTGTAAGTTCTACTTTCTTTCCTGTAGCAACTCCGTCTTTGTACAATTCAACTTCTATCTTTTCAACAGGTGCTTCTGTATCAGTTCCTGAAAAGTTTTTCCACTCTTTTGTTACTTTAATATCTCTTGTCGGCGGTATCATCGGTGTCCATGGCAACTTTTCTTTGTTTGTTATTGTAAAGCCGTCTTTCATTGTACCGGCATAACTAACTCCATACCATTTGTTATTTAGTTGAATTGCTGAACCATTTTCTCCAACTTCTTTAACTGTGTATTGATAGTAGTTTGTACTTCCAAGTTTATCTGCCACTTCAAGTTTTTCAAATGTAGCTGTCCAATTATTTGCTTTTGTAAGTTCTACTTTCTTTCCTGTAGCAACTCCGTCTTTGTACAATTCAACTTCTATCTTTTCAACAGGTGCTTCTGTATCAGTTCCTGAAAAGTTTTTCCACTCTTTTGTTACTTTAATATCTCTTGTCGGCGGTATCATCGGTGTCCATGGCAACTTTTCTTTGTTTGTTATTGTAAAGCCGTCTTTCATTGTACCGGCATAACTAACTCCATACCATTTGTTATTTAGTTGAATTGC
>CABRGI010000108.1 GCA_902470455.1 uncultured Parvimonas sp. | reverse complement strand
ACAGAAAAAAAAGTTGAGTGAGAAAAATGATTTTTTTAATATTGTAGATGGCGATATTGAAGAAAGTAATATTGCAATGATTGGAATGGGAGAGCTATTTGATACTGTAATTTATGATGGAAATGGAAATATAGAAAAAATGAGAGGAAAATTTAATGAATTAATTAAAGATGCATGGGAGGTTCTGGATGAACACTTGGAGTAAGGAAATAAATTTAGATGATTATGCTGAATGTAAAGAATTTAGAATTCATTATTATACACGGAGAATGAATGGCGGATATAATTCACATTTATTTTTAGTAAATTGGGATTCAGAAGAGCAATTATTAAAGGGATGGAATCAGATAGATTCTTTTGTAGCTGTAAATATTCAAAGCCAAACAGAATTGCTTATTGAAAGAAGCAACTTTTATATAATCCATTTTGTGAAGAAAACTGTTATGAAAGAAATAAAAAGAGAGATCGAGTATAATCCATTTTGTGCCAAAAAGTATGTTTATGATAATTTTCAAGAGGACTTGTATGTTGAGCGTAATTATGTTGAGGAAAAAATATTTCATCTTGCAGTATCAGAAGTCACAGAATACGAAAATAAAAAAATGCGGGTAAAAAAAATAAAATTAAAGAATTTCAGAGGGTATAAAGGATGTGTAGAATTTAATTTGGTTGATCAGGATAAAAAACCTGCATCGTTTGTAGTTATTTATGCACCTAATGGAGTTGGTAAAACTAGCTTATTTGATGGAGTTGAATATGCTTTGAAAGGTGAAGTATCTTATTTAAAAAACACAGAAAAAATATCTAAATTTAAAGGTCCAATTTATCATAATAGAGAAAAAGCATACGAAGAAGCATACGCAAGTATTTTCTTGGATAATGGTGAAGAAATACATAGAAAAGTTCATACTCTTAAAGAAAATGGGACAGATACAGATGTGGTTGCTGCATCCGGAAAAAAAGCTAAAGATATTGTTGGGTTAAAAAAGGACAATAATAAGTGGGATAATATTCTTCTTCCACATGCTAAAATTGATAGTTTTATATCGGCTAGTAAACCAGAAGAAAGGTATATAGAATGGTTTAATAGTACTCCTGAATTAAATGAAGAAAGAAAATATTTTGAAAGAATAGGTAAGGATATCAGTGTAATAGATAAATCGCTTATTGAAATAAAAAAAGAAATTGCAAGATTGGAAAATGAAAGGAAGAAACTTGAAAAAAGCGAGTCTAACTTTAAGAATATTCAGAAACTGATTAGTGCTTTTAATAAAAGATCAGAGATGATTCTTCCCAATATTACAAGCTTATCGACAGAAACAGAATATGATGAATTGTTAAATGAAGTAAAAAAAATAATTAGAGACTATAATAGGCAATTAAATATTCTTAAGGATCATCTGATATTGTATAATGAATTAAACACAATGGGTTTTAAAGAATATAAGAAACGTTTAAACACAATAAAGAGCTTGAAAGAACGAATTTCTAAAATAAGTAGCTTGATAGAAAATAAAAAGAAACTAGAGAAATTAGAGAGGGAATATACAAATACTAAAGAAAATCATCTTAAAGTTATGGAGACTTTATATCCTTATAATTCAATTTTAGAAGTTGGAAAAGAAAATATTATAAATTTGGCTCGAAAATATAAAAATGCTGAAGAAGAAATAAAAAAATTAAATAATATGCATTTCTCTGTTCAAAAAGAAATAGAAAAATTGAATGAGGAAAAACAATTACGAGAAAAAAATATCTCCAAATTTAAAGCAATACTTGAAACGGAAGAATTAGGTGTTAATAAATTTAATGAGTTGCAAGAAACTCGATCTTCTATACAAATAGGAAAAGAAACATTTGATGTAAAGAAAGAGTATATAAAGGACATAAATGAAAAAATTTTCAAATTGGAAAAAAGACTTGATTTATTAGAAAAAAAGAATGTTCCATTTACTATTGATGAATGGACTGTGTCTAAAATTTCTGAATGGAGGGAATTGCTTAAGCCAATTATAATTGAACAAATTGATAGTTTACGAATGGATTACAGATTGCTTGAAAATAGCATATTGGCTGAAAAAGAAAGTATATCTAAGATGAAGCGTACGTTCCTTTTAATTAAAGAAGATGGAGCAAAATATCAAAAAATACATAAGGAAAATTGTGAATGCCCATTATGTCATAGTAAATTTGAATCATGGGAGGCTTTGTGGAAAAAAATTGAAGAATCCGAACTTGTAGGAAATGATAATGAAGCTATTGAAAGACTTGTAAAAAGCCAAAATGTTATAGTAAGTCGCTATAATGTGATTCGAGAGGAAATTTTAAAGTTTCTCCAAACCGAAATTGAAAAAGGAAGAAATGAAATAGAGGCTTTAATGAACAATAGGATGGGGGGTGAAGAAAGTTATGAAAATAATAGAAAACATTTAAAAACATTAGAAGATAAAGAAAAACATTTAGTGAAATGGTTTCAGATTAATAAAATAGAAATATATGACACACAACAAGAGATTTTCAATTTTTATGCATTAGTAAAAGAAAAAAAATTGAATGAGGAAAAAATAACTCAAGTAGTAAGTGCGCAAATAAAAAAATATTTAACTACTGAACAAAACATACAAGTGATGTTGAATGATTATAAACATCAAAAATCGGAAATAGTAAGTGATACTTCTAAATTTCCGTTAGTAAGTTTTGCTTTGAATATAAATATGCAATTTGATGAAAATTATGAAGTACTAATTAGAAAAAATACGGATATTAATAATAAACTTAGTCATTTAAAAAATGAACTGGAGCCATTAACGGAATTTAAAGTGTTAAATATTAATGTGTTAGAAAATGAATTGGAGAACATAACGCAAACAGTTGCTAAGATGGAATTAACTGTTTCTGATTTTACAATATATAAAAATTACACAGAAAATGAATTTTTGGAAATGGGAGATAAATATAATGCGGAAAAGGTTGAACTAGGGATTAGGATAGAACTTTTATGTCAAATTTCTGAAGAAAATACGGCTAGATTTTATTTTACCAACTATAAACAAAATAAAAGAGCTATGTGGAATGCAGAAAGAAGGTCAGAAAAATTACAAATAGAGAAGGAAAATAAAATTGTGGAATTGGATAAGATACAGAAAAATCTTGAAAAAGAGCTTAGTTTATATTTTAGTAAATCAACTATGAATGAAATCTATCAAAAAATTGATCCACATGATGTTATGAAACGCTTGGAATATCATCTTTCTTTTAATGATGCTCAAAAAGGTGAACTATTTATTACTTTATCAGAAAGTGAATCAGATTCAGATTCAGATTATAGACCCGAAATATATTTTAGTACGGCACAGCTAAATACAGTTGCGTTTAGTTCTTTTTTTAGTAGAGCATTAGATAGAAAAAATAATCTTCCGATACAAACAATATTTATTGATGATCCAATTGGACATTTCGATGATATGAACATATTAGGATTTGCGGATTTAATGAGAAGTCTTATTGATAATTCGAATTGGCAAATTGTGATTTCTACGCATGATGAAAAAATTTTCCGTATTCTTCAGCGTAAACTTAGTGGGGAATATTATAGTTCTTGTTTTTTAAAATTACCCAGCGGAAAAGGAATTAAATGGATTGAATGATTAGGTAGCAGCAAGAATAGCAAAAACAAGCAGGAAAAAATTGGAAGAAAAAGAATGAAAAGGTACAGGCGAAAGTGATCGCGGCAAAGAAAAATTATGATTAAAGTAATAATAAATTAGGAAGGAAAAAACACTAGGGAAAGACCTCGTGAAATACCGGTACAGAACAATGCAGGAAATGAACATTCCAATAACCTGATTATTGCCAATATTACATCTCAGCTTAAAAGAGTGAAGGTTCCAACATATGTGGTTCTTCAGTGGTATGGCGGATTTATTTTGATTGAAGCTATTCTGATAAAGGAATATACTTATATCTAAAGATAGTGTGTTTTGGAGGAAAACTAAGGAGTACATAATAACAGCAGAAATGTCTAAACTATGGGGAATATCGTCAAGAAGAATTTCCTTATTATGTAATCAAGGAAGGGTACTTGGAGCAGAAAAAAGGAAAAATATAGCTATTGCCTAGAAATGCTGTAAAGCCTGTTGATCCTTGAAGAAAAATCAAATGGTGTATTGGAGGTGAGAGATACTTATGGGAAGACCAGAGGATTCCAGAGTGAAGATTCCAGTACTTGTATACTTTACAAAAGAAATGCAGGTAGTCGGAGACCCGAGCAGTACCAATGAGGGTATGAACAATGGATGCTAGGTTGACCACATTGGGGTCTGACCGTGCGTCCAGCAAAGGGTATATAGTCCGGTGGGTGGAAGCCCCATCAAATAAGCT
>CABRGI010000107.1 GCA_902470455.1 uncultured Parvimonas sp. | reverse complement strand
GATTAAAAAAGGCAATAGCAATTAATGTCGTTTCAATTTTAGCTTTATTTTTAATGGGACTTGTTCCGGATATTGCATTTGCAGCTGAAACTACACAAAAAACTGCAAGTTCAGCAAGTGGAATGGGATATTTAGCAGCTGCTTTATCAACTGGTCTTGCAGCAATTGGTACTGGAATTGGTGTTGGTCAAGCGGGTTCAGCAGCAATCGGTGCGGTTTCAGAAGATTCTTCAATTTTAGGTAAAACACTTATTATTCTTGGACTTGCAGAAGGTATTGCTATTTACGGACTTATAATTTCAATTATGATTTTACAAAGAGTTTAGGAGAATTCTATGATAAGTTATCTTATATCTGATAATACAGATACACTTGTAGGAATGAGATTAGCCGGTATAACAGGAGTTGTTTTAAAGACTAGGGAAGAGGCTTTGGAAGAATTTAATGATTGTCTAAATAATAAGGAAATTGGAATTTTAATTTTAACTGAAAATATTTTTAATCTTATTAGCGAAGAAGTTATGGAAGTTAAATTAAAAAATACTTTTCCACTTATAGTTGAGATACCGGATAGAACAGGTTTGAAAAGAGATCCAAATTTCATTACAAACTATATAAACGAATCAATAGGAATTAATATTTAAGGAGAAATCTTATGATAACAATTGAAGATAAGATAGAGTCATTTAAAAGAATACTAAATGAAGAAATTGATGAAAAGTATGATGAAGAATTGAAAAAAATTGCTTCTGAAACTGAAAGATTAATTACAGAATATAAAGCGAAAAAATACGAAGAAATTGAAAAATTAAAGAGAGAATATAGAACAAAACTTGAAAATAAGACAGATAAAATTCGTTCAAAGACTTTAAAAGAGGGACAAGATATAATTTTAAATACGAACAAAGAAATTTATGACGAATTTTTTAAAGCTTTAAAAGAAGAATTAAATTCCTTATATATGACTGAAAAAGGTGAAGAATATTTAAAAAACACATTAAAAAATGTGAAGTCAGAAATAAATTCTAATGATATTGTTTATGTTTATGAAAAAAGTTTTGGAAGAGATAAGGAAATAATAAAAAATGTCTTAGGAGATATTAAGGTTGAAAAAAGTCTTGATATAAAAGTTGGTGGTTTTGAAATAGAAAATGTGGAAAAAACATATAGATTGAATTATTCACTAGATTTTCTGTTGACAACAAAATACCAAAAAATTTTAGCTAAGTTGAAAAAAGAATTAGGAATAAACAATTAATTAATAATTGTAATGAGGAGAAAGGTAATGTGTAATATACCTAAAATAATTGATATAAATGGTCCTGTTGTTAAAGCAGACAGTATGGGAATTTACAAAGTTAGAGATATGGTTTTGGTTGGAGATAAAAAGCTAATCGGAGAAATCATATCTATTGACGAAGATGTAGCGACTATACAAGTTTACGAAGAAACACAGGGACTAAAAGTTGGAGAAACTATAGAAAGTACAAATGTTCCACTATCAGTAACATTAGGTCCAGGAATTATAGGAAATATATTTGATGGGATTCAAAGACCGCTTGAAAAAATATATTCAATGACAGGAGAATTTATTGCAGAAGGAATAGGTCTTGTGTCTATTGATAAAAACAATGGGATGTTGAAATGCTTGTTAAAGTTGGGGATAAATTATCTGCAGGAGAAATTTTTGCAACAACTCAAGAAACCAGTTTTATTGAACATAAAATTTTAGTTCCACCAACTATTAGTGGTGAAGTAATTGAAGCTTTACCATCAGGGAAATATAATTTAGAAACTGATTTAGTAACAATAAAAGATGAAGATGGAAAAATTCATAAATTAAAAATGTATCATCAATGGCCTGTAAGAATTCCACGTCCAATAGATGTGAGAATGCCAATTTCAAGACCTTTAGTAACAGGGCAAAGAGTACTTGATGTTTTCTTTCCAATAGCAAAGGGAGGAACTTCAGCACTTCCGGGTGGATTCGGTACAGGAAAAACTATGACTCAACATCAACTTGCAAAATGGTCTGATGCTGATATTATAGTTTATATCGGCTGTGGAGAACGTGGTAATGAAATGACAGATGTTCTTGAAGAATTTCCAAAGTTAATTGACCCAAGAACTTCAAAACCGCTTATGGAAAGAACAATTTTAATAGCAAATACTTCAAATATGCCAGTTGCTGCCCGTGAAGCGTCAATATATACCGGAATAACTATTGCAGAGTATTATAGAGATATGGGTTACCATGTTGCAATAATGGCTGACTCAACTTCAAGATGGGCAGAAGCGTTAAGAGAAATTTCTGGAAGACTTGAAGAAATGCCTGCAGAAGAAGGTTATCCTGCATATCTTCCTTCAAGAATTGCACAATTTTATGAAAGAGCGGGTTATGTTGAAACTCTTTCCAAAAGAGAGGGTTCAATTACAGTAACTGGTGCTGTTTCTCCACCAGGTGGAGATTTTTCTGAACCGGTAACTGAAAATACTAAAAGATTCGTTTCAGCCTTTATAGGTTTGGATAAGAATTTAGCATATATAAGACACTATCCTGCTGTAAACTATCTTACAAGTTATAGTGGTTATACTACATTGATTAAAGAATATTATGATGAAAATGTATCTCCTGAACTTTTGAAATTAAGAGCAAAGATGATGGAACTTCTTTCAGAGGATAATAAATTGAACCAAATTGTTCAATTAGTTGGTGAAGATGTTTTACCAAATGATCAAAGAATTGTTATAGAAATTGCAAAAGTTTTGAAAAAGGGATTTTTACAACAAAATGCAATGCATGAAACAGATAGCTATGTTCCTTTGAAAAAACAATTTGCAATGTTAAAAGTAATAGATAATTTATATATGAATTGTACTTTAGCAGTAAAACAACAAGTTGCCCTTACTCGTATAAAAAATGATGATTTATTTGAAGAAGTTATTAAGATGAAATATAATATTCCAAATGAAAACTATGATGAAGCATTTGAAAAGTTAAATGCAAAAATTAATAGCTATTATACTGCTTTGATAGACGAAAATCAGGGAGAGTAGGTGATAATTATGCAAAGACAATATTTAAAACTAGAAAAAATAGATGGACCTTTGATTGTACTTAAAGGTGTAGATAATGTCAGCTATGATGAAATGATGGATATAGTAATAGATGGAAGTGAAAGAAGAAGAGCCAAGGTTGTTAGAATTCAAGGAGATAAGGTAATTGCTCAAGTTTTTGAAGGAACAACTGGAATTTCAACACAAAATTCTGCTGTTACTTTTACAGGAACTCCACTTGAAATTTGTCTTAGTAAAGATATTTTAGGAAGAACTTTTAATGGTGTAGGAGAACCGATTGACAATGGAGATTATATTATTTCAGAGAAAAAATATAATGTTAATGGAAGACCTATGAATCCTGTTGCAAGAGAATATCCAAGAGATTATTTGGAAACTGGAATTTCAGCTATTGATACTCTTACTACTTTAATTAGAGGACAAAAACTTCCGATATTTTCATCAAATGGTTTGACACATAATGCATTAGCAGCTCAAATAGTTAGACAATCCAAATTAAAAAATTCTGATGACAAATTTGCAATAGTATTCGCAGGAATGGGAATTAAATATGATGATTATGAATTCTTTAAAAGTGCATTTGAAGAATCAGGAGCATCATCCAGAGTTGTTTCATATATAAATCTTGCTGATGCACCAATTGTTGAAAGAATTTCAACACCTAGAACCGCATTAACTGCTGCAGAATATCTTGCATTTGAAGAAGGAATGCATATCTTAGTAGTTATGACTGATATTACAAGTTATGCAGAAGCTTTAAGAGAAATTTCTTCTGCAAGAGAAGAAGTTCCTAGTAGAAAGGGATACCCTGGATATTTGTATTCAGATCTTTCTACTTTATACGAAAGAGCTGGAATGGTAAAGGGAAAGAAAGGTTCAATTACTTTAATTCCTATATTAACAATGCCTAATGATGATATAACACATCCAATTCCTGACCTTACAGGTTTTATTACTGAAGGACAAATAGTTTTATCAAGGGAATTATTCCAAAAGAATATTTATCCACCTGTAAATATTTTGCCTTCGTTGTCAAGACTTATGAAAGATGGTATTGGAGATGGATATACAAGAGAAGATCATGATCAAGTACAATCTCAGTTATTTGCTCTTTATTCAAAAGTTATCGAAGTTCGTTCGCTATCACAAATAATTGGAGAAGATGATTTAACAGAAATAGATAAAATTTATATGGAATTCGGTAGGGAGTTTGAACAAAACTTTTTAAACCAAAACTTTGATGAATCCAGAACTATTGAAGAATCACTTGATATTGCTTGGGATTTATTCAAACTATTCCCTA
>CABRGI010000106.1 GCA_902470455.1 uncultured Parvimonas sp. | reverse complement strand
TGGTATAATTTAACTGTGAAAGAATGATTAAAATCTTTTTAAATATTAAATAATTATTAAAAATTTTCAAGAAAATTATCTACAAATTATTTTTTACAAAAATGTAATATGTGGATAAGTAGAATAAAAATGTGGATAAATTGTTTATTATCTTTTGATAATTTTTTTAATTTTTTCAAAAATTTGTAAAAATACAATTTATTTTATAAACAGGATAACTTTTTTTAAAATGTGGATAACTTTTTAAATTATTTAAATATTTTTTAGAAAACACTCTGTAAATATTTAAATTCCAATATTTCTAAAATTTTATTCACTGTGGATAAATATGTTGATAACTTTGTATGGGAGTAGTTTATGTTTGAGAATGAAATAATGGTTGACAGTTTATGGCTTGAAGTTTGCCATGAGTTGAAAGAAAAGCTTGGAGAGAGCCGTTTCGCAACTTGGATTGAAGTTTTAAAGCCGATTTGTTATGAGAATCATAAGTTAATGGTGCTTTGTCAGTCGAATTATATTAAAAATTTTATAAATGGACATTTTAAAGATTATATTGAAGAAGCTATAAATAATCAGCTTTTTCCTTTAATTCAGGAGAAAACGGAGCTTTTGCCTGTTATCGCGACTGATGATATTTATTTGGAAGCGATTAAAAATTCAGGAGGTCAAACTTCTTTCTTTTCAAAATCTTCTGAAAAGGCTACTAAAAAAGGAAAATTAAAGAAAATTTCGGCTTCAAGCAATTCCTTGGATTTTACAGAGAAATTTACTTTTGATAATTTTATAAAGGGTAAGAATAATGAATTTGCAATGGCTGCAGCAGAAGCTGTTGCCAAAAATCCAGCAGGTACTTACAATCCTCTTTTCATTTATGGAAATTCAGGACTTGGAAAGACTCATCTTATGAAAGCTATCGGTTATGAAATTCATAAGAATTTTGATTGTAAGGTATTGTATTTGAGTAGTGAGAAATTTACTATTGATTTGATTGATTCAATTAGGGATAAAAATCAAAATTCAGAATCCGAATTTAGAAAAAAATATAGAAATGTGGATGTTCTGCTTATAGATGATATTCAATTTATTGCAGGAAAGACTGCAACTCAAGAGGAATTTTTCCATACTTTTAATGAATTATACAGTAGAAATAAGCAAATTATTATTTCATCAGATAGACCTCCAAAGGAGATTAAAAATCTTGAGGACAGACTTAAGAGCAGATTTAATATGGGTCTAACTGTTGATATTCAACCACCTGATTTTGAAACGAGAATGGCTATTTTACAAGATAAGGTAAAGTTTGAGCCGATAACTCTTTCAAATGAAGTTTTGGAATTTATTGCAATGAATATAAAGACAAATATTAGGGAGCTCGAAGGAGCTTTAATTAATGTTTTGGCTCATTATAAATTAAAACAGGATGCTCCGATGACAGTTGATTATGTAAAGGGAATTTTAGCCCAAAAACTTAATGAACTGAATAGAAGAGAATTGGATATAGATTTGATAAAGGAAACTGTAAGTAAGTATTTTAAAATAGAGGTTTCCGATTTAAGCTCAAAGAATAGAGCCAATTCAATTGCTTATCCTAGACAGGTTGCAATGTATCTTTGCAGAAATATGTTAGACTGTGCTTTGGGAAATATAGGTTCAGCTTTTGAAAAGGATCATACTACTATAATGCATGGAGTTAAAAAGATTGACGAAAAGATAAGAACAACGGAATCCGTAAAGCAGGATATAGAAAACATAAAGAAAATGTTGGAAGATTAGTATTACAAAAATGTAATATTATTTTTAAAGAATTTTTTAGTTATTCAACTTATACTGTTCATAAGCCTGTGGATAAGTTATTGATAACTTTTTAGAATTTTTTTATTGTTAATATGTTTATAAGTCTATGATTATTTTGTGATTTATACAGTAGTTATGCAGTTAGGTAAATGTTGAATTTTGAACATTAAAAAGGGTTATTTAAGATATTCACAGCCCCTACTACTATTACTACTAAATTATATATTTTTTATATGTGAAAAAAAGGAGAAAATAATGGAAATAAAGATAATGCAAAATGAACTTTTGAGTTTGATAAATATATCTTTAAGAGCGATAAGTTTAAAAAATAATACTTCAATATTAGAAGGAATTTTATTTATCGCAAAGGATAATAGATTAACTTTGAAGTCAACCGATTTGGAACTTGCAATTGAAACTTCAACTGAATGTAAGGTTGAAAAAGAGGGAGAAGTTTTACTTAATGCTTCAATGATTTCCAATATAGTAAGAAAATTACCTAATGATGAAGTTTATATAAAAGTTGATAGAGAAAAAGTCTTTATTCAAAGTGAAAATGCAAAATTCAATATTATTGCAATGGATATTTATTCATATCCTGAATTTCCAACTTTTGAAAATAAAGTCGATTTTTATGTTCAAGAAAATTTGCTTAAAGTTGCGACTAAACAAACTATTTTTGCAACTGCAATAGATGATTATAGAATAGTTTTAAATGGCGTTGACGTTGAAATTGAAGATAAAAATGTAGATTTTGTTGCACTTGACGGCCATAGAATTGCAAAGAGAAGTTTTAAGATAGAAGAAGATATTGAGAAGAAAGTTATAATTCCACCAAGAGCTTTAAATGAAATTTCAAAAATCGTTCCTGAAGGAGCAGTTGTGGGAATTTCACTTGTAAGAGGTAGTGCTATTTTCACTTTTGAAAATACAATCTTTTCAACAAGAGTAATTGACGGAGAGTATTTGAACTACAAGGCTCTATTTTCTTATGAACACAAGACAAAGATTATTGTTTCAAGACGTGATTTAATAAATGCGATTGAAAGAGCAAATATTATCTACAAGGCGGAAAAAGGTGATTTAGTTACTTTTACAATAGATGATAACAGTATTTTGGTTGAGGGCTCATCTGAAATTGGAGATTTAAAAGATATTATCGACATCAAAAAAGAGGGAGATAATCTTAAAATTGCCTTTAATTCAAAATATGTTTTAGAGGGATTAAAGACAATAGAACAGGATTTTGTTGAGATTACATTTAACGGTAGAGCAGGAGCTTGTATCATAAGACCTGAAGATGAAAATATAGATTACACTTATTTAGTTTTACCTGTTTTATTGCAAGATTCTCAATACTAGGAGTAAAAAATGGAAGAAATTATTATTGATACTGAATTTATAAAATTGGATTCATTGTTGAAATATGCGTCAGTTGTTCAAACGGGAGCAGAAGCTAAATTATTTATTTCTGAAGGTTTAGTTTTAGTTGATGGAGAAGTTGAAACAAGACGTGGCAGAAAGATTTATGATGGAATGACTGTTAAAGTTTTGGCTGATAATGAAGAAGTAAGTTTAATTATTAAAAAGAGGTAGAGTTGATAGTTGAAAAAGTACATTTGACCAACTTTAGAAATTTAAAAGATATTTCTTTTGAGTTTAAAGAGAATATAAATGTTTTTGTCGGAAAAAATGGAATCGGAAAGACGAATGTTTTGGAGGCAATTTACATTTCTCTTGTTGCGTCAAGTTTTAGACAGGCAAAACAGGAAGATTTTATAAGTTTTGGAGAGAATTTTACAAAGGTTGATACTTTTGTAAAGGAAAGAGGATTTGAAAATAAAATTTCCTTTTTATATACCGAAGATAAGAAAAAAGTTTTTAAAATTGATGATATTAAGATTAAAAGCGTAAATGAGCTTTACGACTTTTCAAATATTATCGGATTTTTTCCTGATGAGCTTAAAATCATCACGGAAAGTCCTAATTTTAGAAGAAATTTTTTTGACAGTTTTATTATGAAAATGACTAAAGGCTATAAACAAAAACTGAATTTATATAGAAATGTCATTTTTAGAAGAAATTTACTTCTAAAGGGAATGAATTTATCCAGCTTTTATAAGCAGGAGATGAATGCATTGACAAAGAAGCTTGCTCTTTTGTGCTATGAAATAAGTATGGAGAGAAAAAAGCTGATTGATTTGATAAATAAGGAAGTAAATTTCATTCATCAACAATTATCGGGAGAAACTCTTTACATAGAGTATGAATCAATTTTATCAAATCATAAAAGGTCGGAAAATGAATGTTTAAAGGAAATTTTAGAGAATTTTTCCAGGTCCTATAAAATTGATAGTGAAAATAAAATTACAAGTTTTGGTATTCATAAGGAAAATTTTAAATTTATTTTAAATGGAAATGATGCGAAGAGCTTTTCTTCACAGGGTCAAAAGAGAAATATTATAATTACGATTAAGATGTGTCAAAAAAATATTTTTGAAGAGTATAAGGGAGTGAAACCGATTATTCTACTTGATGATCTATTCAGTGAATTGGATGAAGACAGAAGATATGAAATTTTGGAATATTTAACGGATAATCAAGTCTTTA
>CABRGI010000105.1 GCA_902470455.1 uncultured Parvimonas sp. | reverse complement strand
CTAGATGTTGATGCTAATACTGGTGGATATAATTTAACCATTGCCTTTTCAACCGGACATTTAGCTGGAGTTTCTTGTATAGAAGGAGAGTAATTATGGATTATATTATTGCGATTGATGGACCTTCAGGAGTTGGGAAGAGTACCATCGCAAAAAAACTTTCTAAGATTTTAAAGATTAATTATATAGATACCGGAGCAATGTATAGAGCAATTGCATATAAATTAATTTCTAATAATATTCCTTTAGATAATCACGAAAAAATTAAAGAAATTCTTGAAAATACTGATTTCACTTATAAATCAAATTATCTTTATGTAGATGGTGTAAAATTAGGAAAGGAAATTAGAACTGATGAAATTTCAAAAGGAGCTTCTTTAGTTTCAAGTTATGATTATGTTAGAAATCATTTGGTAGCTATTCAAAGAAAAATAGGAATGGAAGGTAGTTGCGTTCTTGATGGTAGAGATGTTGGAACTATAATTTTTCCAAAGGCAGATTTTAAATTTTATTTAACTGCGTCTTCAAAAGAAAGAGCAAAAAGAAGATTTTTACAAAGTGAAAGAAAAAAAGGGCTTAATTTGGAACAAGTTAGAGAAAGTATTGAAAAAAGAGATTTTGATGATATGAATAGAGACGCTTCTCCTTTAAAAAAGGCAAAGGATGCTATTGAAATAGATTCTACAGATAAGACACTTAAAGAAACAATTTTAGAATTTTTATCATATATTAGAGGAGAAAATAATGTATAAATTTTTACTTGCTATTGTTTCTGTTCTAATAAAAATAATTTATAGAGTAAGAGTAAATGGAATTGAAAATTTAAAAGATGACGAGCCGATTATAATAAGTGCGAATCATATTCATATTTTTGATCCTGTTATTCTTGCTACATTAACAAAAAAACAAATATTTTTTCTTTCAAAAAAGGAAATTTTTGAAAAAAAATTATTGGCAAAATTTTTTACTAAGTTAGGAGTTATACCAATAGATAGAGAAAATACTGATTTAAAAGCTATAAAATCCTGTTTTAGAGTTATTAGATCAGGGAATATTCTTGGAATTTTTCCTGAAGGAACAAGAGTGAAAACTATTGATATAAAAAATATGAAAAAAGGGGTTGCATTAATTGCTTTAAAAAATAAAGTAAATATTATACCAATTCATATTGAAGGAACTTATAAAATCTTTTCTAAAATAACTGTTGATATTTATCCTATGATTGAAATTAGTAATTTTGAAAATATGGAAGATTCGGAGGCTATTGATAAATTAACAGAGGAACTATTCTATAAGATTTATCAAGGAAGATATGGAGATTTATGTAGCAAATAATTCTGGTTTTTGTTTTGGAGTTAAAAGGGCTATAAAATTGGCTGAAAATACTTTAAATGAAAATCAAAATGATGAAAAAGTGTATTCTTATGGAGACTTAATTCACAATCCACAAGTTGTGGAAAAATTTGATAAAAAGGGTCTTAAGGTAATAAATGATTTTGAAAAAGAGAAAAAAGGAGCTATTGTTTTACGTTCTCATGGAATACATCCAAATATCAAGAAAAAAATGATAGAATATGGACATAAATGTATTGATTGCACTTGTCCTGTTCTGTTGAATATATATAGAAAAATTGAAAAAAAAGTTGAAAATGGATATGAGATTATAATTATTGGAGATAAAAATCATCCGGAAATTAAAGCTATGGTTGGATATTGTGGCGAAAAATATTATGTGATAAATACTAAAGAAGAAGCTGAAATGATAAAAAATAAAAAAAATTTATATATTATCTCACAAACAACCAATTTAGTAGAGAAATTTTTTCAATTTTCTGATATAATAAAAGGTAGGAATGAAAATGTTGTAATTGAAAATACAATTTGTGATGCAACTTCAAAAAGACAAAATTCTTGTGAAGAAATTTCTAAAAAAGTTGATTGTATGATAGTTATTGGGGGATACAGTAGCTCAAATACAAATAAACTTTATGATGTAGCTAAAAAGCATTGTAAAAATGTATATAGGATTGAAACATTTTTAGATTTACCATTGAAAGATATGGTAAAATATAAGAAAATAGGATTAACCGCCGGTGCTTCAACTCCGGATTGGTTAATAGAGGAGGTAGTTGAAGGTATGGAAATTTTAAGCAAGGATGAATTTATGGAACAAATAGAAGGGAGTATTAAGAAAATTTATCCAAGAGACATAGTTAAAGGAACTATAATTTATGTTACTGAAACTGAAGTTATGGTAAATATAGGTTATAGAAGTGATGGGATTATTAAACTTGATGAGTTATCTTCTGACATTACTAAAAAACCTAAAGATTTATTTCATGAAGGACAAGAAATTGACGTTTATGTAATTAAACTTGATGACGGAGAAGGTAATGTAGTTTTATCAACTAGAAGAGTAGAATCTCTAAAAGATTGGCAAAATCTTGTTGAAAAATTCAATAATAAAGAGTTGGTAGAAGCTGAAGTAGTAAAAGAAGTTAAAGGAGGCCTATTAGCTACTGTTGATGGTATTAATGCTTTTATTCCTGCAAGTCATATTACAACTAGCTTCGTAAAAGATTTTGCACCATTTATTGGAAAGAAATTTGAATGTGCAATAATTAATCTTGATGAAAGAAAGAAAAAAGTTGTTCTTTCAAGAAGAGAAGTTGAAGAAAAAGAATTAAATGAAAAATTAGACTTAGCTTGGAGTAAATTATCAGTTGATGATGTTTTAACAGGAACTGTTAGAAAATTAACTGACTTTGGAGCATTTGTTAACTTAGGAGATGTTGATGGTTTAATTCATGTTTCAGATATTTCTTGGAATAGAATTAAAAAACCTTCTGATATTTTATCTGTTGGAGATAAAGTTGAAGTTGTTATTTTAAAACTTAATAGAGAAAGAAATAGAATTTCTTTAGGTTTAAAACAATTGACAAAGAAACCATTTGAATTATTCTTAGAAAATAATTCTGTAGGAGATGTTGTAACTGGTACAGTTATCAATCTTGTTGATTTTGGTGCATTTGTTAAATTAAAAGAAAATGTTGAAGGTTTAGTTCATATTTCACAAATTTCTCATGATCATATTGAAAAAGCATCTGATGTTTTAAATATTGGAGATGAAGTTGAAGTAAAAATAATTAATATTGATGAAGAAAATCAAAAAATTTCTTTATCTATCAAAGAACTTCTAGAAAAACCAGTTGTAGAAACTGTTGAGGAAGAACAACATGAACAAGAAGCTGTTGTTGAAGAAGAACAAGAAGAAGCGAAATTTGAAAATCAAGAATTAGACAATTCAATTGGTGCATTACTTGATATAGAATTATAAAATTCAAAAATTTTATAAAGCTGTCGAAAAAACGACAGCTTTTTTATGTTTTCATTGAAATAATTTTCGTTAAGGTATATAATTTAACTGGAGTGATTTTTATGAATGTAAAATTTTTTAATAAAAGTTCGGAAGAACGACGAAATATGATTCTGAGTGAAAAAGTTTTAAAGACAATTATTATTTTGACAATACCAATGTTTATGATGGGAATAGTACAAGCATTAATTCCAATTACTGATGGCTTATTTTTAAATAACAAATCTGGTTATGTAATTGCAGGAGCTATTGGTTTTTCTCAATCCGTAATAGGTATTTTAAATGCATTTTCTCAAGGGCTCAGTGTTGCGGCGTCGGCAATAATAGGACAATTATATGGGAAAGGCGATATTGAAAAAACCAAGCATAGTTCGGTTCAAATTTTGGTTTTATCTTTTGGTATAGGACTACTACTTTCGCCTCTCTGTTTAATATTATCTTATATAATATCAAGAGGAGTTAATGAGGAACTTTCTGCACATGTTTTTCAATATTTAGGACTTTATTCTTTTGTTTTACCTTTTTTATTTATGGCTGCTATTTTTAATTCTATAAAAAATGGTACCGGCCATCCTGAAGCTCCTTTTTTACGTATGATAATTTTATTAGTTTTTAAGATAATTTTTAATACTGTCTTTTTATCAATTTTGAATTTGGGAGTTTTTGGAGCAGTATCTGCATCTTTTATGTCATACTTTTTAATTGGTATTTGGATGTATTATGATTTATTTATAAAAAAATCGGATATGCAACTAACTTTGAAAAATTTTAAATTTGATTTTAATTTTATTAAAAAGACAATGAATTTAGCAATTCCAAGTGTTTTATCATATATTTTAGTTTATATAGGATTCTTCTTAATTAATAAAGAAGTTGTAAAATATGGTTCAATCGCTCTTAATGCATCAACTATCGCATCAAATATAAATTCAATATATTTCGTATTACCAACAAGTGTAGGAACAACAGTTACTACAATGATAAGTATGAATATAGGAAATGGAAATTCTAAAAATGCAAAGAAAATATTTTATTATGGA
>CABRGI010000104.1 GCA_902470455.1 uncultured Parvimonas sp. | reverse complement strand
TAGCTATGATGAAATCAGAGAAAAAGTTTATAGAAATATTGAAAAAATAATATTTGAAACAAAACAATATAGAAAAGATATTGGAAAAATGTAATATTTTATAAAACATCTACAAAAATATATGTGATTTTTTAAGTAAAAACTTTACATATATTTTTTTTTGTGATATAATATATCGGTAAATCCTTGCTCGATAAAAAGAGCCAGAGACCATAAGGAGGTGAATGTAATGAGAAAATATGAAGGAGTTTTTATTTTCAAACCAAATTTAGAAGATGAAGTAAGAAACCAAGCATTTGATAGAATTAAAGCTGCTATTGAAGCTAATGGAACTATTACAGAAATTAACGAATGGGGAAATAGAAAACTTGCTTATGAAATTAACTACATTAGAGAAGGATATTATATTATAGTTAATTTTGAAGCTGCTGCTGAAGTAGTTGCTGAAGTAGAAAGAAGATCAAGAATATCTGATGCTGTCATTAGATATATGGTTGTTAAGCAAGAAGCTTAGTGGAGGAACTTTATGAATAGTGTAATTTTAATAGGTAGATTAATTAAGGATCCAGAATTAAGATATACTCAAACATCTAGTAGCAGTTATGCTAGATTTACCATTGCAGTAGATAAGGGAATGTCTAAAGAAAAAAAACAAGAATTAGAAGCTAAAGGTCAACA
Organism: uncultured Parvimonas sp.; assembly: GCA_902470455.1. GTDB lineage: Bacteria > Bacillota > Clostridia > Tissierellales > Peptoniphilaceae > Parvimonas. Next base: position 3,767 of record CABRGI010000104.1, on the reverse strand, counting down.
AACTGCTGATTTTATAAATATAGTAGTTTGGGGAAAACAAGCTGAAAATTGCCAAAAATATCTGCAAAAAGGTAGAAATGTAGCAATTCAAGGTAGACTTCAATCTGGAAGCTTTACTGCTCAAGATGGAACTAGAAGATTTGTTACAGAAGTTTGGGCTGAAAGAGTTCAGTTTATTGACTGGGGTGATAGAGCTCAAAGATCTGCTACTACACAAGGATTTGGTTCATTTGATACAGGTATGGATGATGGATTTGATTTACCTTTTCAAGATGCATCAGATGAAGAAATTCCATTTTAATTTTTAAAGGAGATAAAAATATGCAAAGAAAATTTAGACCAAGAAAAAAAGTTGTTGCATATTTCTCAGATAACAGTAAACCACTTGATTATAAAGATGTAAATACTCTAAAAAAATTCATTAGTGAAAGAGGTAAAATTTTACCAAGAAGAGTTACAGGTGCTACTGCTAAACAACAAAGAGAAATTACAGCAGCTATAAAAAAAGCTAGACAAGTTGCACTATTACCATACAGTGCAGAATAGCTAGAGATTAATGGGAGATATAATCTCCCTTTTTTATTGTGATAATAGAACTTAATATTATTAGGAGAAGTTATGAATACGAAAAAAAGAAATTTATTTATTATTGCAGGACTATTATGGTTATTTGCAGGAATAATGGTTATGAAAGTTGGAATACCTTTTTTAGTTAGTGATGATAAAATGTTCATATTTGGATTATTGGGAGCAATAGCTATATTTTTAATATTTTACATAATGATATTTTCAAAATATGTACATAAGCATAAAAATAGGATTTTAAATGATAAAAGAGAACTAATGAAAATTTGGGAGTTTTTTGATAAAACAAGTTATATTTTGATGATCTCAATGATGACTTTTGGAATGGTATTAAGATTTAGTGGTTTGTTACCAAATTTTTTCTTTGAATTCTTCTATACAGGATTAGGATTTGCACTATCACTAAGCGGAATTTCATTTTTATTTTTAGCTTATAAATATATTGATATTTAAATCAATTGACTTTTAAAACTATTAATGATAAAATGAATGTATAATAAGACTTTAATTTGATAATATGCTTATTGAGAAAGAGGTGAGCTTATGAATAATAAATTATCCGTAAAGAATAATGTTGAAAAATTTAGAGTTGAAAAGGAATTTTCACAAAGGGAATTAGCTAATTTGATTGGAGTTTCAACTGATATTATCGTTTCAATAGAAAATGGAAGTTTAATTCCTGACATAAGACTTGCTCTTACCATATCTACCGCATTAAATAAAAAATTTGGAGAGGTTTTCTTCTTCAATATTGATTGTAAAATATTTTAACTAAAGTACACTCATTTGAGTGTATTTTTTATATAATAATAATTTTTAAAATGTCTCCGATAAATAGCTTAGATTATATTTGTTTTTATATATTATTTTATGATACAATTAAACTAGTATAAATTAAGGAGTTTTTATGAATCAAAAAGTTATTACTGTTACTGTAAATATAGATATGAATGAGAAGACTTTAGAAGATAAAGTCATTGAACTTGAAAAATTAGTTGAAGCGTTAGATGGGGAAGTGGTTTTAAGTTTGACTCAAAATAAATCCTATGTAGATAAGGCTTTTTATATTGGAAAAGGAAAAGTAAATGAAATTAAAGAATATTGCGAAAAATTAGATGCTGAATTTGTAGTTTTTAATAATGAATTAACAGGTTCTCAAGTGAAAAATCTTGAAGAAATTATAGGGATTAGAGTTATTGATAGAACTAATTTAATTTTAGATATTTTTAGTGAAAGAGCAAGGACTAAAGAGGCTAAACTTCAAGTTAAACTTGCAAAATTAAAATATACTTTACCTAGATTATCTGCACTTAGAAGTGGTTTTTCAAGACAACAAGGTGGAATTGGTGGTAAGGGTATAGGAGAGCAACAAATAGAATTAGATAGAAGAACAATAAATAGAGAAATTTCAAGTATCACTTCGCAACTTAAAGAGATTGAGAAAAATAGAAATGAAATTAGAAAAAAAAGAATTAATTCAAAAGAGCCGATTATTTCTCTAGTAGGATATACAAATGCTGGAAAGTCAACTTTGATAAATAAGTTGATTTCATATGGTAAAGATGAAAATTCTGAAATTAAAGAAGTTTTTGTTAAAGATATGTTGTTTGCAACACTGGATACTTTTGTTAGAGAAGGTTCGCTTTTAAATGGCTCTAAAGTAATGTATGTAGATACTGTAGGATTTGTTTCTGATATTCCACATAATTTAGTTGAAAGTTTTAAAGGCACGCTTGAAGAAATAAAATATTCGGATTTGATTTTGCATGTTGTTGATATTTCTAATGTTAACGTGGATGAACAAATAAAAATAACCAATGATATGATAAAAAAACTTGAATGTGAAGATAAAAATGTAATTTATATTTTCAATAAAGTAGATAAATTAATAGATGAAAATATTAAATTGCAATACGCAAATATTGAAAACAAGGTATTTATAAGTGCAAAAAAAGAACAAGATATTGTTTTGCTTCTAAAAGAAATCGAGAAAAATTTGTTTTCATCATTAGTTAAAACAAGATTGTTGATTCCTTATGATAAGCAAAAAATTATGAATAATATTTTAAATGTTTATACACCGGAGTTTGTTGAGCATGGGGAAAATGGTAGCTTTTTAGAAGTGTTTTTAAAAGCGGAAGACTATTCAATTTATAAAGGATATGAAGTAAATGGAAAATAACGAAACTTTTTTAAGTATTCATAGTAATCAATCATATAGTTTTATAGTAAATAAATCAGAATTTATCGGACATGCTTTTTATGTTGAAAGTGTTGATGAGGCAGAAAAGTATATTTCTGAAATAAGAGATAAATATAAAGATGCAACTCATAATTGTTTTGCATATATAATTGGAGTTGATAAGTTAATACAAAAATATTCTGATGATGGAGAACCATCAGGAACAGCAGGGATTCCAATGCTGGAAGTTTTAAGAAAAAAAGACCTAACTAATTGTTTGGTAATTTCTACAAGATATTTTGGTGGAATTTTACTTGGTGCAGGAGGTCTTGTTAGAGCATATACTAAATCCACTGTTGGGGCACTGGAAGAATCAATAATTGTAAAAAAAGAACTTTTTTATAATATAGACATAATTTTAGATTATGTTTTTTGGGGGAAAATTGAAAATATTTTAAAAAATTTCGGACTTGAAATTATAAATATTGAATACCTTGAACAAGTTAAAATCAATTTGTCGGTTAAAAAAGAAAATTTTAAAAGGTTAAAAAATATTATTACTAATGAAACATCGGACAATTGTATTATAAAGATTAATGGAGAAAGTTATAGCTCAGTTTTTATCTAATTATATATAAATATTTTACAAGTTGATTAAACAAGTGTTTGGTTAAATATTATTTAATAAGATTTACATTATTATTCCTTGTATTAAAATAACTTTTATTGTATAATATCTAGTAATGATATAAAATTTGAATATTATTTTGAGGAGGGTTTTGACTTGTCTGATAACAAAACAAATGACAACATTGTAGTTATGAAAGGCATTACTAAAATTTTTGGCAAGAACAAAGTTTTAGATGAAGTTAACTTCGAATTAAAAAAAGGAGAGATTCATGCTCTTCTAGGAGAAAATGGCGCCGGAAAAACTACTTTAATGAATATTCTTTATGGCCTTTATCAGCAGGATGAAGGCACAATTGAAATCAATGGGAAG
>CABRGI010000103.1 GCA_902470455.1 uncultured Parvimonas sp. | reverse complement strand
ATAACTAAAAATATTTGTTATGATTAAGAATAAATGTTTGAAATTTCTGCAGAATTATATATTTTAAAGGATAGAAAAAAGAAAAAGGAGGAAAAAATGAATAAAAAAAGTAATACCGTGTTTTATGCTTCAATAGCATTGACATTAGCAATCGTTTTTTGGGGCTTTTTAAGCCCGTCATCTTTTGAAATTGCTGGTAATGCATCTTTTAAATTTTTATCTACAAATTTTAACTGGTTTTACACTTTTACTATGACTTCGTTCATTGTGTTTGCAGTTTGGATTGGATTCTTCAGTAAGTATAAAAACATAAAGTTAGGTGGAGATGATTCAAAACCGGAATTTTCAAATGCGTCTTGGTTTGCAATGTTATTTTCTGCTGGTATGGGAATTGGATTAGTATTCTTTGGAATATCTGAACCTTTAAGTCATTATCTAAATCCAATAAGTGGAAAAGGAATGACAGAAGAAGCAGCTAAGTTTGCAATTACAAAATCATTTTTACACTGGGGACTTCATCCTTGGGCGAATTATTGTATATTAGGGTTAGGCCTTGCTTATATGCAATTTAGAAAAGGAAAACCAGGTTTAATAAGTAGTATATTTATTCCTATATTAGGGGAAAAAGGAGTTAGAGGCCCATTAGGGAAAATAATTGATATTTTGGCTGTATTTGCTACTGCTGCAGGAATGGCAACTTCTTTAGGACTTGGAACTCAACAAATCAATAGTGGATTGAATTATATGTTCAAAGTTCCCGAAACTCCTATTGTTCAGATAATTTTAGTTATTTCAATTACTTTAATTTATACTTGGACAGCTATTTCAGGTGTTGAAAAAGGAATTAAAGCTGTTTCGAATTTGAATTTAATTTTGGTTGTAGTTTTGTTAGTTGGATCATTTCTATTTGGACCAACCGTTAAGATACTAAGAACTTTTGTTGAGGGAACAGGACTTTACATTCAAAATTTTATTCAAAATTCATTGGAAGTCGGTGCTTTTGGAGAAAATTCGTGGTTTGGTGACTGGACCGTTTTCTATTGGGCTTGGTGGATAGCTTGGGCCCCATTTACAGGTATTTTCATTGCAAGAATTTCTAAAGGAAGAACTATAAAAGAGTTTATTGCAGGAGTTATGTTGGTTCCTACAATAGTTTCATTTATTTGGTTTTCAATTTTTGCAGGAATTGACTTTTCTACTGCTGGAAAAGTTTTACTTGAAGCAAGTAAAAGCTCAGCAACTGCATTCTTTATAGTAATGAGTGAAATTCCTTTTGGAGCTATTCTATCATTTGTTGCTATAATCCTTTTGTTCACATTCTTTATAACGTCAGCAAATTCTGCAACTTTTGTTTTAGGGATGTTATCGCAAGAAGGAGATTTGAATCCTACAAATACAAAGAAAACAATTTGGGGAGTTGTTCAGTCAGCTCTTGCATTATCACTTATGATAGGTTCAACAAATGGGTTAAAAATGTTACAAACTATCTCAATTATAGCTGCATTTCCATTTGCATTTATAATGTTGTTAAGTATGTATTCCCTTGTGAAAGCATTAAAAACAGATGAGTTTGTAATAGATAATAAAATATAGTAATTAAAAATAAGGAGGTTTTCTATGAAATTAGAAATAGGTAATTTTCATGTTAAAGATGTTGTTTTTGGAGATAAAACTTTCTTTGAAAACGGAATTTTAACAATTAACAAAAAAGAGGCTTGTGAATTTATTTTACAAGACGAACATATCACAGAAGTTGATATAGAAATCGCAAAACCTGGAGAAGATGTTAGAATTGTTCCTATAAAAGAAGCAGTTGAACCTCGTGTTAGAGTTGATGGAAGAACTTTATTTCCTGGTGTAACAGGAGATGTAGTTCCTTGTGGAGAAGGTAAACTTTATGCTCTTAAGGGCGTAAGCGTTCTTGGTGTTGGTATGCACTGGGGAAGTTTTGGAGATGGATTGATTGATATGTGTGGAGAAGGACAAAAATACACTATATTTGGACAGTTAATTAACATTTGTATTGTTGCAGATACTGATGAAGAATTTGAAAGACATGAACAACAAAAGAAAAATCATGCAATTAGATGGGCAACTCATAAATTTGCAGAATATTTAGGAAAAACAGTAAAAAAATTAAATCCTGAGGAAACAGAAGTTTTTGAATTTGATCCGGTTTTGAATAGAAGCGAAAAAATAAATAGTTTGCCTAAAGTTGTTTTGGTAATGCAACCTCAATCACAAATGGAAGAAATGGGATATAATGATTTAATTTATGGATGGGATATGAATCATTTTGTACCTACATTTATGAATCCATGTGAAGTGCTTGATGGAGCCATAATTTCAGGAAGTTTTATGCCTTGTTCATCAAAATGGTCAACTTATGATTTTCAAAATTTCCCAACAATCAGAGAACTATATAAAGAACACGGAAAAACAATTAACTTTGTAGGAGTTATAATGTCTAACTTAAATGTTGCTTTAGATCAAAAAGAAAGATCAGCAATTATAATGTCTAATATAGCAAAATATTTGGGAGCTGAAGCTGCAATAGTTACAGAAGAAGGATATGGTAATCCTGATACTGACTATATTAGATGTATAGTAGCTTTAGAAGATATTGGAATTAAAACTGTAGGTATCAGTAATGAATGTACAGGTCGCGATGGAGCATCTCAACCACTTGTAGTTTTAGATGAAAAAGCTAATGCGTTAGTTTCTTCAGGAAATGTTTCTGAATTAATTAAGTTGCCACCAAGAAAGAAAGTTATTGGAGAACTTGAAGCTCTTGCGAGAGATGGATTATCAGGCGGTTGGCCTTTTGATGAAATTCTAGGTTCATCAGTAAAAGAAGATGGTTCTATAATTATGGAAAATAATGCAATGTTCTGTGGAGATGCTATTGCAGGATGGTCTGTAAAAACTATGAAAGAATTTTAAGGGGTGTTAATATGAAAAAAGCTATTCATTATATAAATCAATTCTTCGCCGGTATTGGTGGAGAAGATAAGGCTGATTACAAACCAGAATTAAAAGAGGGAAAAATTGGTCCCGGTATTGCACTACAATCAAAATTAGATGCTGAAATAACTCATACAGTTGTTTGTGGAGATAACTACATGGGTTCTAATACTCAAGATGCTATCAATGAAATTTTAGGAATGTTGGAAAAAATTGAGTTTGATGTATTTATAGCAGGACCTGCATTTCAAGCTGGACGTTATGGTGTTGCTTGTGGTAACATCTGTGAAGCAGTAAAAGAAAAATTTAATGTTCCTGTTGTAACTTCAATGCATGTTGAAAATCCAGGTGTAGAAATGTTTAAGCATAAGATGCCGATTTTTGAAGGTGGAAACTCAGCAGCTTTTGTTAAAAAAGATACAGAAAAAATGGCTCTTTATGTAAATAAAATATTGTCAGGAGAAGAAACAAAAGGCGCAAAAGTTGAAGGATATTTTGAAAGAGGAATTAGACATCAAGTTTGGTTGGAAGAACCTGTTTCAGCAGCAAGACGTGGAGTTGATATGCTTCTAAAGAAGATTGCAGGAGAAGAATATATTACAGAACTTCCAATTCCTAAAAAGGATTTAGTGCCAATAGCAAGTCCTGTAAAAGATTTGAAAAAAGCTAAAATTGCTGTTTTAACTACAGGGGGAATAGTTCCTGTTGATAATCCTGACAGAATTCAGTCTGCATCAGCAACAAGATGGGGACGTTATAACTGTTCATCAATGGATAGATTAAAAAGTGGAGAATTTAAAACTATTCATGCAGGGTTTGACCCTGCAGCGGCAGATGCGGATCCAAATGTAATTGTTCCTTGGGATGTGTTGGTTGAACTTAAAAAAGAAGGTGTTTTTGGTGAGTTACACAAATATTTTTATTCAACAGTGGGAACCGGAACTACACAAGCCGAAGCGAAGAGAATGGGACACGAAATGCTAGCTAAACTTCAAGAAGCAGGAGTTGATGCGTGTATTATGGTTTCTACTTGAGGTACTTGTACACGTTGCGGAGCAACGATAGTTAAAGAAATTGAAAAGGCGGGACTTCCAATCGTACAAATGTGTAATTTGGTTCCGGTTGCTATTACAGTAGGAACAAATAGAATTGTTCCTACAATATCAATTCCTTATCCACTAGGAGATCCTAGTACAAGTAAAGAAGAACAATATAAGTTACGTTACTCAAGAACAAAATTAGCTTTAGAAGCATTAACCACTGATATTAAAGAACAAACTGTATTTAAAATTTAAGTAGTATGATAAAGAATAGATTTAAGATTTATTTTTTTTAGAGGAAATCTTTATAAAATAAATAATTTATATTATAAAGGGTATACAATAAGTACATTTACTTCTTAAGTAATAATTATTTTATTAAATTTAAAATAAAAAGTATAAACACACTAATCACAAATATACTATTATGATGTAAATACCACACTT